>NZ_SSMG01000481.1 GCF_009873615.1 Photobacterium lucens | reverse complement strand
ATAATATTTAGTAATAAACACAAGTTTCACTAAATCAAATAAAATATATAAATGAATAAAATATCACTTAACACATCTTTGGTGTTTTACATAAATACAACATAATCTAATGAAACTTTATTTTTTAACCTAAAAAACCAACAAAGAATCAATAGAGCAGTTTTTAAAACTATACATAGCAAGAAGATGCAAAATGTAACACTAAGAAGAAATAAGAAAATTTAACAACGACAGGAAGCGCAGAAGATAAATAGAGCTAAACAAGTACCGGTAGAGGATAAAGAGAATATCTACTTATTAGTGATATAAAAAAGCAATGAGATAGCAGAATAAAGGTAAAACACGTATTTAATACACAGCCATTTTCATTACTAAAAGGAATACCAAAAAGCTCTAAAGAAGGATTAAGGTAGCAAGGTTTTCTACAGACGAAAAAAACATATCTTTCGATACGGTTTCTTAATAGTCGTCGGTGAAGAGCGAGATTCTAATAGCTGGGAACCCCCGACCCTCTGAGTTATGCACAATAAGCCTGATCTGTATGTACTTTTCTACAGGCGAAAAAAAACCGTATCTTTCGATACGGTTTTCTTAATGGTGGTCGGTGAAGAGGGATTCGAACCCCCGACCCTCTGGTCCCAAACCAGATGCGCTACCAAACTGCGCTATTCACC
>NZ_SSMG01000480.1:24082-25838 GCF_009873615.1 Photobacterium lucens | reverse complement strand
GTGCATTTTAACTCTCGACTATATTTGGACATAAAAGACCCCCAATAATTGGTGTCCAACTATTGGGGGTCACTTCATGAGGTCGGCTTTTTTATTTCCGTTAGCTTAGACTTTGCTTTAGCTGACTTTATGTAAACTCACAATGTTATTTGATGGTACGTTGGTCTCAATGTAGGTTTTAATTAGATCTTGTTGTTCTTGATTCAGATAAAGTCCTAACTTAGTTCGACGCCACAAGAAATCTTCCACTGTTCTTACATATTCATGATGGATCATGTAGTCGACTTCTTTTTGGAACACACCATCAGCAAACTCTATTCCCATATCTTCAATACAATCTACCTCGGCAAGCATTTTATGGCTGTAACTACCAAATTGTTTTACATAGCGTAATGCTTGTTTTGTGGTTAGCCATGGGTAGCGTTGTTGTAGGCTATTGGCGAGTTCTTCTCGTGAACAACTAAAGTTTCCCCCAGGTAAGGCTTGTGTTGCTGTCCATGATGCGCCCATTTGTGGAAAGAAAGGGGCTAAGTGTTTCATTGCCGATTCTGACAGCTTTCTGTAAGTAGTTAATTTTCCACCAAAAATAGACAGCAGAGGAGCTTGGTCTAATTCTTGTTCAAGTTCTAATGTGTAATCGCGCGTAATTGCTTGTGGAGAATTAGATTCATCATCGCATAATGGGCGTACACCGCTGAATGTCCAAACGACATCTTCTCGATTTAGTTGTTTAACAAAGTGCTGGTTAACAATATCTATTAAATAGTCGATTTCAGTATCGTCGATAGCGACAGTACGTGGATCACCTTTGTATTCAAGATCTGTAGTGCCAATAATTGAAAAGTCATCAAGGTAAGGGATCACAAAAACAATGCGGTTATCTTTATTTTGCAGAATATAAGCTTGTTCTTCATTGTGAATACGAGGAACAACAATGTGTGAGCCTTTAATTAAGCGAATATTTCTTGGTGATGGGGTCTCTAAACCAATATCAAAGAATTGCTTAACCCAAGGACCTGCCGCGTTAACTAATGCTTTTGTACAACGTTCAAAGGTTTCGCCTGTGCGTTGATCAACCATAGTGACACGCCAAATATCACCTTCTCTAACAGCACGCTCTACTTTGCAATAGTTAGCGACTTCACCACCGTTTTCTTGGGTCGCAATAATATTAAGTAGTACGAGGCGTGTATCATCAACCCAGCAGTCGGAGTATTCAAAACCGATTTTCATTTCAGGTTTCAGTAAGCCTGATTGAGCAAGGTTTACTTTTTGGCTGGCAGGCAATGTTGTTCGTTTACCAAGGTTATCGTAAAGAAATAGCCCACAACGGATCATCCAAGCAGGGCGAAGAAAAGGGCGATGTGGTAGACGGAAACGCATTGGTTGAGCGATGTGAGGGGCTTTCTTTAATAATACTTCACGCTCTGCAAGGGCTTCTGAAACTAGACGGAATTCATAGTGTTCAAGATAGCGAAGACCACCATGGATAAGTTTTGAACTTGCGGATGATGTTGCTGAGCCAAAGTCGTTGGATTCATATAACCCTACTTTTAAACCGCGACCTGCTGCATCTGCTGCAATACCCGCACCGTTAATACCACCACCAATAACGATAATATCAAATAGAGTTGTTGCGTTTTTGTTTTTAGAGATATCCATAAATCGACCTTAAATGAGCAAACGAACATAAATGAGCATGAATCAATCATAGGATAAGTTTCGATTACAGTCAATTATACACAACTCCGAACCC
>NZ_SSMG01000480.1:0-24072 GCF_009873615.1 Photobacterium lucens | reverse complement strand
TCGATTATGATCATGTTAAGTTTTCGTTTATTGTTCGTTTTTGCTCGTTTATGTGACTTATATAAAAAAATGCACCAATTTTAGTCGAGAATTTTGGTGAAATTATTCATCCATGTCACTTGAAGTGGTCACTTCAACTCGGATTTGATGTTCATTAATGATAGATAAAATATGTTCAGGTGGAGACATATCAGTGAATAGAGCATCAACCTGTGAAATATTGCCTAATTTTACCATGGCGTTACGACCAAACTTTGAATGATCAACAGCTAGGAACACGCTACGGCTATTTTCAATGATTGCTTGTTTCACACGAACTTCATGATAATCAAAGTCCAGTAATGAGCCGTCATTATCAATGCCGCTAATACCTAAAATGCCGAAATCTAGACGAAATTGCTGGATAAAGTCGAGAGTGGCTTCGCCAATAATTCCGCCATCATGATCGCGGACTTCGCCACCTGCGAGGATGACTTTAACCTCTGGGTTAGGAAGTAGGATAGTGGCGACGTTTAGGTTATTGGTCACAACGCGTAATTGCTTGTGTTGTAGGCATAAGGCACGTGCAACGGCTTCAGGTGTCGTACCGATATCAATAAATAAAGAAGCGCCATCAGGGATATGTTTAACAAGATTTGCAGCAATCAAATCTTTTTCACTGAAGTGCAGCGATTTACGGGTGTTATAAGAGGTATTCTCAGAGCTTAGCGGTGTTGTCGCGCCGCCATGATAGCGACGTATTTTATTAGCGTCGGCTAATTCATTAAGATCGCGTCGTATGGTCTGAGGGCTGACGTTAAAACGCTCCACTAACTCTTCTGTGCTGACGTAACCTTGTTTCATCACCAACTCTACAATTTCTTGGTGTCTTGGTATTTGTTTCACAACATTTTCCTTGTATGACTTGGCGTTGCCAAATGTTCGTTTATCCTGATCTATTGTGCGTCAATTCTCTTTGTCATTGAAGTGATTCAATTCTCTTATCTGTCCTCAAATGAAAAAAGAGCGTTACAAAGAACGCTCTTTTTATCGTTTACGCGCATTTTTAACGATTAATCTTCGCTATCATGCATCTCAGCCCAAGCTTGTGCGCATTTGACTGCGCGTTTCCAACCTTTATAGCGGCGGTCGCGTTTATCATCACATGCGTGAGGGTAGAATGTGCGATTGAGTACGGCTTTATCTTTTAACTCATCAAGGCTTCCCCAAAAACCGACAGCTAATCCAGCAAGATAAGCTGCACCTAATGCCGTCACTTCAGTAACCTCTGGGCGGTGTACCTCTGTATTAAGTACATCCGATTGGAATTGCATTAGGAAGTTATTGGCAACAGCACCGCCATCAACTCGCAGTGCGGCAAGCTGAATTCCTGAATCTGCTTTCATGGCATCAATTACATCACGGGTTTGATAAGCGATGCTTTCAAGGGTTGCGCGAATAATATGATTTGAGTTTACGCCACGAGTAAGCCCAACGATGGTACCTCGCGCATAAGCATCCCAATAAGGCGCACCTAATCCGGTAAACGCAGGTACAACGTAAACGCCATTGGATGTATCGACTTTTGTGGCAAAGTATTCAGAGTCTTTTGCATCCGCCAATAGCTTCATTTCATCACGTAACCATTGAATGGATGCGCCACCCATAAAGACCGCACCTTCTAGTGCGTAAGATGGCTCTCCTGAAGGGCCACAAGCTAGCGTTGTTAAAAGCCCGTGGTTTGACGAAACTTTTTCTTGTCCGGTATTCATTAATAAGAAGCAACCAGTGCCATAAGTATTCTTCGCTTGTCCTGGCTCTACACACATTTGCCCATATAATGCGGCTTGCTGATCGCCCGCAATACCTGCAATAGGAATACGTGTACCGCCTTTACCACCAATGTTTGTTTGGCCGTAAATTTCCGATGAACGTTTCACTTCAGGCATCATAGAGACTGGAATACCAAGTTCATCGAGTAGCTTCTGATCCCATTCTAGTGTGTTGATATTAAATAGCATGGTACGAGAGGCGTTAGTGTAATCTGTTACGTGAACACGACCTTGTGTCATCTTCCATACTAGCCATGTATCGACCGTACCAAATAACAGCTTACCGGCTTCGGCATCTTCACGTGCACCGTCGACGTTATCTAAAATCCATTTTACTTTAGTGCCTGAGAAGTAAGGATCAAGCACAAGACCTGTATTGTCACGAACATAGTCTTCTAAACCACGACTTTTGAGCTCTTCACAGATGTCTGCAGTACGACGGCATTGCCAAACTATGGCGTTATATACTGGTTTACCCGTTTCTTTATTCCATACAATGGTGGTTTCACGTTGGTTCGTGATACCAATTGCTGCGATTTGATCGCTGCGAATACCGGATTTACCCAGCACTTCAACCAGTGTCGAACTTTGCGTCGCGTAAATTTCTAAAGGATCATGTTCAACCCAACCAGCTTGGGGATAAATTTGGGTGAATTCTCGCTGTGACACACTAACGATATTGGCATCGTGATCAAGAATAACGGCACGTGAGCTTGTTGTACCTTGGTCTAACGCGACGATATATTTTTGTTCGTTCATGTTTGGTCCTTTATTTCAGAGCATTATTATTATAGTTAGTCGTTTTTGTCTTATACGCGCACTTCTACGTCTTTGTTTTCTTCACATTGATTGGGGATCGTACATCCTTGACCTTCTTGTGGCAGATGTTGGGCAATGACTTTTGGATATAACCAACCACCAAAACAAGCTCCTGCAATAGGTGCTAAAATTGGTACGATAAAGTAAGGAATGTCTAAGCCACCTGATAGTGCTTTATCCCAGCCAGCAAAGTAGGCAAATAATTTAGGACCAAAATCACGAGCAGGGTTCATGGCAAATCCGGTTAATGGACCTAAAGAGCTACCTATCACCGCGATTAAGATACCGATAAGTAATGGGTTCAATGCGCCACGAGAAGCACCGTTATGTTCGTCACCGAGCGCAAGAATGGCGAACATCAATACTGCAGTGATAACAAACTCAACCGCGAAAGCACCAAAGAGTGAAATGCTAGCGTGTGGGTAAGTTGAGAAAATGCCAGCAGTAGCAAGAGCTTCATTACTGCTTCGAATGAAGTGATGAGTGGTTTCGTATTGGGTAAATAAGTTGCTGTAAAGCGCATAGACAAGGGCTGCTGAGCAGAATGCACCTAAAAGTTGGCTGATAATGTAAGGGGCAACTTTCTTTTTATCAAATCCATGAAAAGCAGCAAGGGCGATAGTTACTGCGGGGTTGATGTGTGCACCTGAAACACCTGCTGTGCAATAGATTGCAATTGTGACGCCTAAGCCCCAGATAATACTGACTTCCCATTGACCAAAGTCAGCCCCCGTTAATACTAAAGCGGCAACACAGCCTACGCCGAAGAAGATTAATAGTCCGGTTCCTATAAACTCAGCAATGCATTCGCCGAGGAGTGAGGGATGTTTCGTTGTTTTCATCTTTATTATCCTTGTTATACCGAATGTTTCGTTATTGGTTGAGCACGGTGAGCATTTTCCACAATATTCACATTTCGAAAACAAAAAGACACTAAAAATGAGCGTTCGAGCATTTTGTTGTTGTTTTATGTATCTGAATTGTTAACTTGCTCATGGTTTTGAACATATTGATAGTTGCTCTACGAATCTTAAAAGGTATATGTGATGGATAGAGATGATTTAGAAGTAGGAGGGGCAAATAAAAAGGACTCTTCAAGAGTCCTGTATACCCAAGTAACTTCAAGATGCAGTGTTCAGCGAGACGACCTTAGTTCTCAGGCGCGGCAACGATTCGAAGATATAGTGGTTCTACATTGAGAATCGTTAACAAAGTCTGAGAGCTAAGGACGCTCGCCCTTTGGGAGCGTGTCACTGAGCCGACTTCTTGCGTCAGACAACTTGGAAAGAGCTCGCTATTCCGCTTCGTTGTCTTCCTTGAATTCAACTCAGTGACTTCGCTCTGAATCAGGCATATTGAAGTCACTTGGGTATATAACGTATTTTTAATAAATAATCGTCTCGTTTAGCCGTTAACATACACGATCACTTTTCCGCTATGTTTTTTTTCTTTAATGCAATTTAGTGCTTCAGGCAGTTTTTCAAAGGGGAGGATTTTTCCCACCATGCTTTTAAGCTCATTATCTGCAACAAGTTCACTGAGTTTGTTACCAATATTAGCAAGATGCGCAATATGCTCTGGTGCACCATGGGCATAGGTGCCATGTAACGCAACTTCATGAATACTCAATGCTTTGGTCGTAGCAAGTAGTGGCACTTGGTCAAATTGATCAGCCACCATCACGATATGTCCGTTATAACGGATCAAGGCACTCATCATGCTGCCGGAGCGGGCTGAAACACAATCAATCACACTGTGTAGCATTTGATCTTCGGTTAGGTTAATGATTTCCAATGCCACGTTTTGATCGGGAGCGATAACAGCATCCAGTCCATAACTCAGTAAACGTTGATGGTGCTGACGCTCTGCGATTGCGTAGACGGTCGCACCTGCTTTTTTGGCTAATTGTGCGGCAAAACCACCCACGCCACCACCGGCACCGGTAATAGCTATGCGTTGACCTTTTTGTACTTGGAGTTTGTCATGTACTGCTATCCATGCACTATAACCTGCACACGGTAAGGCGGCAGCATCGGTAAATGAGAGGGTGAGCGGAATACGGCTGGCTGCTGAAGCTTTTACACATGCGTATTCGGCAAAGCCTCCTGCTGTTCTTGGATCGGCAAAAAAGATCACTCTATCACCGGTTGAAAACTGTTTTACATCTTTCCCCATGCTTTCAACGGTACCTGCCACATCTAACCCAATGACTTGAGGGTAGTTCCATGTTGCGTAACCCCATTCCGTTAATTTGTAATCCATAGGGTTAACACCGACAGCGGCAACCTTAATGCAGATTTCATCAGATGCGGGGGTTGGTTTATCGGTTTCTTCGAGAGATAGTGCACTCATTCCATTTGGCTGCTTTAACATCCACGCTTTCATAGGCAACTTCCTCTACTATGCTGCTAATCTAAATAACAATATAACGTATTACACAAGTTTTCATGATGAAGTTGTTGGAATAGTGTTAAAACAGGATGAAATTTCGCTTAATGAGAGGACTCTCACATAGAAAAAGCAAATAAAGCCTTTTATACGATTATTTAAATGAGGACATTTATAAAAGGCTTTTTTAGAAAGGAAAGGGGTTAGTTGATACGTTCTGCGAGGTAGGAGTCGTAGTCCGGTACTTCAATCGCGACTTCTTGATCAAGTAGTGGAGATGTGATCATAAAGTTAGCACTCGCACGGTTCGTGGCTACAGGAACATTCCAAACCGCGGAAATACGTAGTAGTGCTTTTACATCAGGATCGTGTGGAACGGCATTGAGTGGATCCCAGAAGAAAATCATCATATCGATTTTGCCTTCAGAGATCAGTGCGCCTAATTGTTGGTCACCACCCATTGGACCGCTGATCAAACAGGTGATTGGTAAGCCCGTTTCTTTCGATAGAAGATGACCTGTTGTGCCTGTGGCGTAAAGCTCATGAGATGCGAGCTTATCTTTATGCTCAGTTACCCAGCGGAGAAGATCTTTTTTACAGTTATCGTGAGCAACAAGAGCGATATGTTTTGAGCGTGCCATTGTACGGGTTGTTCTATCCATCATATTTCCTTGCGATAAGGTTCTATATTCAACGTGTTGCCACGTATGAATAGCAGAACCTTGGTTACGAGTAAAATACAATAGATTAAATCTTTGTGGTGACACAGGTATTATTGGAGACAGGTATTTCCCTACGTGATCAAACGATCACGTAGGGGAGAGCTTTAATGTTTTACTTTATGAGCTTTCACATAAAATGATGGGCGAAACTCAGCTGGAGATAGCGATTCGGCAATTACTTTTGGTGGTAAGTAGTTTGGTGTTAAATCAACAATGGATGGCGCAACATCAAGTACCACTGGCTTATGTTCAAGATAGCGCACAGCTTGGTCGACCGATAGCATTGCTTGCTCTGCCATTTTATCTGTAGGCGCGAACAAAATACGGTTACGACGCAGACCACGGTAAACACCATGGCTTAAGTAAGTCGAAACAATTTTCACATCATGAATATTGTGTGTACGCAGCTCACTAATGGCAACTTCTGCGGCAACTGCACCACCGACGATGTAGTTAAAATCTACGTTAGTAGCAAATAGATGTTGGATTAGATTTCTTTGCAGCTCTTTACTGTTATCGCCCCAAAGTGTGGTAACAATTTCCACATCACTGTTTTTAATTGCATCTCTAAAACCTCGAGAAACTGGTTTTGTACCACCACGAAGTTGAGGGCCTGGCAGCCATGCTACTTTTACAACACCTGAGCCTTTAGGGTGATGTTTCGCTAAATACTCACCAGCGGCTTTACCCATGTCATACCAATTGACACCCACTTTGGCTTTTACGTGTTCGCGAATATCAGGATCAGAGAAATCGATATTATTAGTCATTAGAAATACCGGAATATCACCAATGAGTTGGGATAATTTACCGTTGTATGCTTGGCTATCTACAGTACCTAAAATAATCGCATCAGCCCCCCATTTACGGCAACTTTGTAGCTGTAATGTCTGTTTATCCAAATTGGGGTAGCCGCCAGCTTCCATGACTTTTAAGGTGATACCCAATTTTTTTGCTTGCTTAACCATTCCATAATTGATCGATAACCAATACGAATCTTTTAAATGTGGGTAAACTGCACAAATCTTCCACGGCTTAGTGACAGATGTTAAAAAATCATATTGAATTTTCGTGGCTTTTTTATCCGCTTGAAAAGGTGGCTGATATGAAATTACTTCTCTAGCAAAAGCGGATTGGATAGATAATAAAAATATAACAAGACAAAAAATGCGCATTCTTACCAACATTATTTTTAGGTTTAAAGCGGTATCGCTGGCAAAATAGTACCGCTTTATTTCCTGAGGTGAAATAGAAAGCATGACTGAGCAACGACAGATATACGATATTATATATGGGTTGCAACCATTTTGATGTAGAGACTATTTATGACGTTTACCCGAAAAGGTATCGGAGCAAAATTGCTATTAGCCTTTTCCGCCATGGCTGGCCTGATGATCATTGCTGTAATGATTGGGGTAGCTGGCTTTTCATTAGTGGCTAAAACAGAAAGAACCGTAATTAATTCAGCCGTTCCCTCTTTGGCAGAGGCTCGTCAACTTTCTGATTTAAGCTCTCGTATTATTTTTAATGCGCAAGTGCTAGCGAAATCAAAAGCGGAATCTGAACGTATGCGTCAAGGGCGAGCATTGACGATTCATATTGAAGCGTTGAATCGTAGCTTACATTCGTTAGAGCAGTATTCCTTTGATCAACCGTTAATGGCAAAACTTGAAGATGATGTGAAGCGTATCGTCGATAATTTAGCCTTACTTGGTTTGTTAGTAGGGCGACAAATTGATCTGCAAAGTCAGTTAGATAAGCTGACAGCAGATATGACCAAGGCGACGCATCAAATTGATAATCTTTCCCAATCGCAAGTATCCAATGCTAACACCATTGCGGTTGCCAACGTTTCGCGTATTTATGATCTTGTAGCAGATGGCAATAAGCCTGCTGTTTATAAAGCGCTTGATAGTCTGGTTGAAGTAGATATGGATTTGTCTGAGCGCTTGTTTGAATTGCGCTTTTTATCGCTGCAAGTGATCAATATGCTCGATGACTCTAATCGTGTGGCAGACATTAAATCGCTGGTGGCGCTCAAGAAGCGTTATAACGATGCGGTTCGTATTATGAGTCAGCGAGTGAAATCAGTCGAAGATCCAAGTCGTTCAGAGCAATTAACAGCATTAACCACCAAGTTGAATCGTGGGCAGTTATTATTTGGCGTGATTGAACAATTGATTTATGCCAAACAAGATGTAGAGCGACTCGATCAGCAAAACTTGGTGTTATTCCAGCAATTAAATAATACCGTTGATGACATTATTGATGCAGCGAATGTTAATACTCAACAAGCGGTTAAACGCGTTGATCATACCTTAACCCTTGCCCGCAATACGCTGATTGTGATCTCGGCGATTGGTTTAATGGCATTAGTGCTGATCATGTGGCGTTTTGTTTACGCTCGTGTGATTTGCCGAATTAATGAATACAGCCGTGCACTATCAGCATTAACTCGTGGTGATTTGGGTGTTCGTATTAATGTACGTGGTGATGATGAATTGGCGCAAATGGGACGAGCGATTTTGGTTGCTCGCGATACTGCTAATGAAAGATATCGGTTAGCACAAGCCGAATCGAAAGCCCGTCAAGAGTTACAACAACATAAAGCGAGTTTAGAAAGGTTAGTCGCTAAACGTACGGGTGAGCTTGAGAAGATCAACAGTCGTCTAAATGAAGAGGTGTATAACCACTATAAAGCCCGTGATGAAGCCGAGAAAGCTAACCGAGCAAAATCGGCATTCTTGGCAACCATGAGCCATGAAATTCGTACTCCAATGAATGGTGTATTGGGTACTGCATCCTTACTTGCTGATACACAATTGACGTCACAGCAGAAACGTTACCTTGATGTGATCAACCGCAGTGGTGAAACCTTACTTGATATTTTGAACGATATTCTTGATTACTCAAAAATTGAAGCAGGGCATCTTGATATTCGTCCTAGCGACTTCTCGGTTTCACGTATGGTGACGGATGTTGCTAATATGCTGGAAGGGCGGGCACTAGCCAAACGTATTGGTTTGGAATATCACATTGCACCTGAAGTAGAAGGCATGTGGTATGGTGATGAGAGCCGTATTCGTCAAGTGCTGGTAAACCTTGTTGGTAATGCGATTAAATTTACAGACAACGGTAAGGTGTCTATCACCGTAGAGCCTCATCCCGATATGCCTGATGAACTACTGTTCTCGGTGCGTGATACTGGTATCGGCATTGATGAAGAGGAGCAAAATCTACTCTTTAGTGCCTTTAAACAAGCTGAAGCAGGGCGTAAGTCCATCGAAGGAACAGGTTTGGGGCTTGCGATCAGTAAGCACATTGTGGCTGCAATGGATGGTGAAATTGGCCTAGATTCTGTTGTAGGTGAAGGTAGTTGCTTCTGGTTTGCATTACCGTTAGAGCATGGTGAAGGCTCATTAGAATCAGATGACCAACGTGTTCATATGCCATCAGCTCACATTCTTCTTGTGGAAGATAACCCAGTAAATAGTATGGTGGCAGAAGGTTTCTTAACACGTTTAGGGCATACTGTTGTTACCGCTGCTGATGGTGCTGAAGCGGAAGAGATATATAAAAATCAACGCTTTGATATCGCACTGTTAGATATTAATTTGCCTGATACCGATGGCGTACAATTGTTATCACGCTTACGTCGCTTAGAAGATAATAACCATGAATCATGGGAAGAGCCGACACCTATGGTGGCATTCTCAGCTCATGTGTTCCGTGAAGAAGTGGAAATTTACTTAAATGCGGGCTTTGCAGGTTTCTTACCTAAGCCATTAGTCGAAAAACAGCTGATTGATACGATGAACAGCATCTTAAAAGGTGAGAAACGCGTGATCATAGAAAAAGGTATTGGAGGCGAAGTGATAGAGCCTGAGCAAACTGAAAGCTCAATTCCTTTACTACAAGAGTCAGTGTTAGGCAGTGACTTAAAAGTATTGGGTGAGGCGCAAGTTAAACAGTTAATTCATTTATTTGGCGAGTCATCTAGCCAAACATTGACTAAGCTGCAGCAAGCGATTGAAGATAATAATCTGCAAGATGTAGCAAAAGATGCACACACCTTAAAAGGCGCTGCGGGTACGATGGGCTTAATGCAGTTACATCAGATCTGTTTAGAATTTGAAAAAGGTGCCAAAGAAGGCTCGATTGATGGGCTTGATCCGAGTTTATTACAAACTATCTTTGAACAATCCGTCGCGATATTGGAAACAACGTTTATAAACAGTTAAACGTTAGGTTACATATAAAATAAAAGGGACGTCTAGCGTCCCTTTTTACTATCTGCAATAGGTGTTTCTAAGCTAACACTGGCTTGAAACAACCTCGACTTTAGCTGGTACTGTTGTACCACATGCTTCTGTATATTTTACATAGCAGGTTGTTTCGTTATAACCCATTTTAATCGAATAGCATTGCGGATTACTCTTATCTTCATTAAAGATAGTAATATTGTGCCCTTCAAGCTCAATGAGCTCTGCAATTCCCAACCCTTTGCCTTTCTCTGCCACACTTTCCGGATACTTATACCAAGTATCAACAGGGCCTAAATTAGTTGTGATGGTTCTGTTAGTATCGAGGCCTTTATCTGGTACAGCTTGAATGATCGCTTTGGTATTCACTATCGTGTTGATTGTTTTGATACTACCTGCAATACCTTTGAGTACGGCTACTCTAGCATCACTGGAAATATTGAGAAATTTGGGTGCAGCAGTTACAGCGATGATACCAAGAATAACAATAACAATGACTAATTCAATTAAGGTAAAGCCAATCTGTTTTCGGTGTTTCATGCACTATCCTTATCCTTTGTGATAAATACCTATTGCGATGGGATAGAGAAGTGTACAAGAAGAGAAATAAGATATACCAGAAAAGAATTAATGGTGAGCTGTTATTGTGATGGTTGCATAGTTTTCAGATAAAAAATAACCCCGAGAGCGTAGCCCTCGGGGTTAAAAAGATTACTTAGAGTAATTAAAAATTACTTCTTAGCGTTCTTTTCTTTCTGCTCAGCGATTACTTTTTCAGCAACGTTTGCAGGACATGGTGCGTAGTGTGCGAACTCCATAGAGAACTGACCACGACCAGAAGTCATAGTACGTAGAGTACCGATGTAACCAAACATTTCTGAAAGTGGTACATCACCCTTGATACGTACGCCAGTAACACCAGCTTGTTGGTCTTTGATCATACCACGACGACGGTTAAGGTCACCGATTACGTCACCAACGTGATCTTCAGGAGTGAACACGTCAACGTGCATGATTGGCTCTAGAAGCTGTGGACCAGCTTTAGGCATAGATTGACGGAATGCACCTTTCGCTGCGATTTCGAACGCGATTGCTGATGAGTCAACTGCGTGGAAACCACCGTCGAATAGCTCAACTTCAACGTCTAGCGTTGGGAAGCCAGCTAGAACACCGTTGTCCATCATGACTTCGAAGCCTTTTTCTACTGCAGGCCAGAATTCTTTAGGCACGTTACCACCAACAACTGTTGATGTGAACTTGAAGCCAGAACCTTGCTCGCCAGGCTTGATGCGGTAGTCGATCTTACCGAACTGACCAGAACCACCAGACTGCTTCTTGTGCGTGTAGCTATCTTCAACAGGTTGAGTGATAGTTTCACGGTAAGCAACCTGAGGTTGACCAACGATTAGGTCTACGCCGTAAGTACGCTTAAGGATATCAACCTTAATGTCTAGGTGAAGTTCACCCATACCTTTAAGGATTGTTTCACCAGTTTCTTCGTCAGTCTCAACTTGGAATGATGGATCTTCTGCAACCATCTTACCGATAGCGATACCCATCTTCTCAGAACCGCCTTTGTCCTTAGGAGTTACAGCGATAGAGATTACTGGAGTTGGGAAGATCATTGGTTCAAGAGTACACTCGTGCTTAACATCACATAGAGTGTGACCAGTTTGAACGTTCTTCATACCAACGATAGCGATGATGTCACCAGCTTGAGCTGAAGTTAGTTCGTTACGATCGTTCGCTTGCATCTCAACCATACGGCCGATACGCTCAGTCTTACCAGTAGCTGAGTTAAGGATAGTGTCACCCTTGTTTAGCTTACCAGAGTAGATACGTACGAAAGTTAGGGCGCCGAAACGGTCGTCCATGATCTTGAACGCTAGTGCGCGGAATGGTTCGTCAGCAGATACAGTTGCTACTTCGCCAGTCTCTTCACCAGTTTCTGGATCAGTTAGAGGTTGTGGGTCAACTTCGTCTGGAGCTGGTAGGTAATCTACAACAGCGTCAAGAACAAGTTGGATACCTTTGTTCTTGTATGCAGAACCACAGAAAGTTGGGAAGAATGCTAGGTCACGAGTACCTTTACGGATACAACGCTTAAGATCTTCGATAGAAGGCTCGTTACCTTCCATGTAAGCTTCCATTAGGTCGTCGTCTTGCTCAACAGCAGTTTCAACTAGCTCTTCACGGTAAGCTTCAACGTCATCAACCATATCCGCAGGGATTTCTTGGATTGAGTAGTTTTCTGGAAGACCAGTGTCATCCCATACGAAAGCTTGACGAGTTAGAACGTCTACAACACCTACGAAGTCTTCTTCGCGGCCGATTGGTAGAGTCATAACTAGAGGTGTAGCACCTAGTACGTTCTTAACTTGGTCAACAACGCGGTAGAAATCAGCACCCATACGGTCTAGTTTGTTAACGAAGATCAGACGAGATACTTCTGATTCGTTAGCGTAACGCCAGTTAGTCTCAGACTGAGGCTCAACACCACCAGAACCACAGAATACACCGATACCGCCGTCAAGTACTTTAAGAGAACGGTAAACTTCAACTGTGAAGTCAACGTGTCCTGGAGTATCGATAACGTTTAGACGGTGATCGTTCCAGAAACAGCTAACTGCTGCAGACTGGATTGTAATACCACGCTCAGCTTCCTGCTCCATGAAGTCAGTAGTAGTTGAACCGTCGTGAGTATCACCGATCTTGTGGATTTTACCAGTAAGCTTAAGGATACGCTCGGTAGTAGTAGTTTTACCCGCATCAACGTGCGCGAAAATACCAATGTTTCTGTATTTAGATAAATCTGTCATTGTTTTTCTCTATAAACAATTACTGTCACATGTGAGGTGGCGGATTATAGCACTACTTATGTCAATCAGAACATAGCTATGCGTAATTAAATCGTTATTCGCTTGCTTTTTATTCTAGCAATCCGCTTTCTTGCCCAATAACCAAGCAAATAAGACTACAAAAAAAAAGATTAGCCTAGGTTTTTGGGAAATGTAAGTTGAAAAAGTTATATTTTTGTCATGTTTTTTAGGATGAGAATCGACAATAATTAACACAGATTGTAAAGATTACTGAACATTTTGCTGTTTACTATCAATGATTTTGAGTATTACTTTACAAAATGCTGTTCTATTTCGTCATTTTTTTCCTTCATGTTGCAATGTGGGTTAGAATTGGTACCAAATTCCTTTTTAATCTCGTATTGAGTTATCAACATGTCTGAAGAAATTGAAGTTGAAGCGATTGCTATTGAAGTTTCAGCTCAACCTATCGAACTTTATAAAGTGCTAAAAATTGCCAACCTTGTAAGCGGTGGTGGTGAAGCAAAATATGCCATTTCTGAAGGCTATGTTGCAGTGAATGGTGAAGTTGAATTGCGTAAGCGTTGTAAAATGTACGACGGCGACGTGATTGAGTTTAACGGTGAATTTTACGTTGTGCTTTGTGACCAACCAGTACAAGAGCAGGTTGAGCAAGTAAAACCTAAACCAGTTTCTAAGCCTGCGCCGAAAAAAGCGGATAAGAAAAAAGCGCCGAGTAATAAGCCAAAAGCTGCAGGTAATCGTTCTGTGACGAAGAAAGCGGCAAATAAAGCCACTGAAGCGAAAGCGGATACGGCAACAGGTCGTAAACCAATTAGCTTTTAATCGTAATAGCTAAAAGATATATAAAAGAAAGGCGCACAGAGTGGCGTCTTTTTATTGTCTATAACCCAAGTAACTTCAAGATGCAGTGTTGAGCTAAGGACGCTCGCCCTTTGGGAGCGTGTCACTGAACCGACTTCTTGCGTCAGACAACTTGGAAAGAGCTCGCTATTCCGCTTCGTTGTCTTCCTTGAATTCAACTCAGTGACCTCGCTCTGAATCAGGCATATTGAAGTCACTTGGGTATATTAAGTGAGAATGGATGATGAATAAGCAACTAATTAAACTAGGACTTGCTCTAGGTATGATGGGCGTTGTTGGTAGTGCAACAGCAGCAACGGTAACATCGATAACTTCAGCTGAATGTCAGGCGATGTCGAGTGTAGGCGTAATGAGTACTTCAGCACCTGTTCAATGTCAGCGCTTAAAAAAGGTGACGTTTAAATACCGTGATTTTTCTGGGCGTAGTCACAGTAATGGTCAGATCATTGTGATGGATGCGGTTGCTCCTTATGTAGGTAAGATTTTTGATGAGTTATATCAAGTCGGTTTTCCTATTCATAAAGCGGTACCGATTGAAAAGTATCGTGGCGATGATACGAAATCAATGACGGACAATAATACTTCTGCTTTTAATTACCGTCCGGTAGAAGGAACGAGCAGTTTATCTTTGCATGCTTATGGTGCTGCGATTGATTTAAATCCGGTTCAGAATCCTTTTGTGACTTTTCCTCGTCCAGGGCAAGCGAAATATAGTCCGGTAGAGGGAACAAAATATGCGAACCGTGAAATCTATCGTTATGGTAAGCCTGATAGAAAAGGGATGGCTGAAACAGTTGTAGATATCTTTGCTCGCAATGGCTTCTTATACTGGGGCGGTTTTTGGAATTCGCCAATTGATTATCAGCATTTCCAGCTATCAAAAGAAATGGCAGTGATGATGTCGACGATGAGTGCGCAGCAAGCGACATTATTCTTCAAGCATTATGTAGAGTGGTATAACAGTTGTAGTCGTATGTACCCTAAAGCTTACAGCGAATACAAATTTAATGATTACACCAATTATCTTAAACATAAGTTGGGCGTATCTTCGCTAAATAAAGCCTATCAAGCCAATCCAAGTAAGGTGATGGCAGAAATCGAGCAAGTCCCTTTGCGCTCAGAGATTTGTGTTAAACGCTAACATTGATAGTACAGCCTTTTACTGTCGTTTGAGGCTGTATTTCTCCACGATGATCATAGCCATGAAAGCGCAGCGTGGTGGATTCGGTTTTTTGAGTCGTTGTGTTATTGGGGGGCGTTGATGGTATGTTTGCCTGTGCGTAGCGTGCTCTTTTACTGTGATTATTCACTAAATAGACAGGGGCGATGTTAAACATAAATAGCTTTGCCTCTTTGTAAATAATGAAAGAGCGCAAATGCTAATGGGTGGTTAGATGTTGTTCAATATGGCTTTTGTAAGCTTCTAGTAAGTTATTGGTTAGAGAATTGTCATCAACCTATTTTGTGATGATTTTAAAGATAAATATTCTAAATTTTAAAGAAAAACGGTAGCACAATGGCTACCGTTTTTTAATGTGAAGCGTAAGGTGTGTGTGCAGGGACGCCTTCAGCAATTGGATTATTCTTATCTGCACTCCATTGATACCAGCCCCCATCGAAGACACTAATATCTTTCCAGCCCATGACATAGGCATAGAAAAAGGCTTCAGATGCTCGCCAGCCTGTACCACAAAAGAAAGCAACTTTTTGAGTTGGCTTAATGTCCCACTTCGCCCATTGCTTTGCGATTAGTGCGCCGCTTTTCATGGTGTCATCAGGGTTATTGAAATCTTGCATATGGTAAGAATCTGAACCAGCATGACCCCATTTCGCCCCTTTAATTCGACCTTTAGGTTTGATGTAGTCATAACCGCTGGTGTTACCGATATATTCTTGCCAAGTACGGATACTGACTAATGAATGGGTATCACGAGGTTGCTGTAATAACGCTTTAGCTTGTTGTAAATCCGTCAAGTATTGTGGATTGGCTGGAATGATTTTGCCAAAACTGACGTCATCGTGGTTTTCATTAATAAAAGCTTGAGTAGGGTAGTCTGCATTTACCCATGCATTCCAACCACCATTGAGTAAGCGTACATCTTGTACACCTGCATACATGAGGAAGTTAGCGAAACGGGCTGCTGACATATTGTTACGAGCATAAACAATCACAGTCGTGTCGTAACGGATCCCTAGATCATTGATCACTTTTTTAAGATCTGCATTGCTGACTTTGTTCCACCAAGGTTTGCTTTCGATGTCATTGGTATTGACATATAGCGAGCCAGGAATATGGGAAAGCAAATAGGTTGATGGTGGTCCCCATTCTACTTCGACGATTTTGTAACCATGTTGCGGCGCGTAAAGGGGCTGCTTGTGATTGATAAGCTGTTCCACCCATTGCGCGGAAACAAGGTGCTCGAAGTTTGCTAGCTTTTGCAATTTACCTTGGTAATCAGTGACAGGCTCTGTAATGCTTGATACAGAGGTAAAGCCTTGCTGTTTTAATGCCTTCTTCATGGCTGATACGCCATCTGCACCGCAGTACAAAACAGTTGGTTTTGTTGGTGATAATCCTCGATTTTTAATAAAGGTAGTTAGTTGCTCTGGGGTGAGTAACGTTAACCATTTGCTATCGATATTAATCGCATTGGGAATATGACCGCCGCGTGTTGCATTACCTTGAGGCCAGCCATTGAAGTAATTACTGTCTCGGCAGTCAATTACTTGAATGTCTGGATCGACTTGTTGTTGGGCTAATTGTTTGAATGTCGTGATCGGCATCGACACTGTGTTTGCTTGAGCAAAACATGAGCTGCTGATAGCTAAAAGACATGTCACAAAAAGTTGATTTAAAGCGCGCATAAAAAACCTGTTAGATCTGCTGTATGAGCAAACGAGGCAACATTCTAGCGAATTTTATTTGTTATACAATTGATGGCGCGTAAGTAAAGCGTAAACACTGCGAATATATTGCTAAGTTAATACCAAGTTTAGGAAAGGAACTTATTACTAAGTACTGTGTCGAAATTGATTATTAAGCTGTTTTCAAAAACAGTGAAAGTAGAAAGTAGAGGAAGCAGTATGAAACGTTTGGTGCCCTTTTTAGCTGGAGCTGTTGCTATATTTAGCCCAGCGCTAATGGCTGCCAGCTTAGATGCATCAGATTGTCATTCAGTCTCATCCGAGCTTGATAAGCTTATTTGTCATGATGCTGAATTGGTTGTTCTCAATAAGCAGTTATCTGAGGTTTATCAACAAGCAGTGACTCAATCGATGGTGAATGAAGCTGCTGTGATGAAAGAGACACAGAAAAATTGGCTAGAAGCTCGTCAATTGTGTTTGAAGCACTCAGCACCACAACGTTGTTTAATTGATAGTTATCGTTCTCGTATCCAAAATATTAAAGAGATCAATGCAACCATCCTACCTCCTTTAGCAACCTACAGTTTTCAAGATTTAAAACAAGCACGCTTTAAAGGCATTGAAGACATCGGTACTTCTATTAAACTCCAACATGGTTTATGGGCTGGTGAGCCGTACCAGCCTGGTGGCTCTGTGATGCCACAAGTGATTTTATTGGATGATATTAAAGCGGTGGGGCCATTAACGGTTAGCAATAAAGATATGGCCGTTGTGTTACTTAATTATTCACCTGGCGGTACGGGACAGTTTCTTTACCTTGCTGTCGTGGATAAGCAAAGTGGTCATTTAAACAATATAGCGACGACGTTTGTTGGTGATCGTTTCCGTGTTAAAGATCTGAAGATTGTTAATAAGAAGATTATTTTAGATGTGATTCAACCAGGTAAGGGGGATCCTGCTTGTTGCCCTGGTGATGTTGTACAACATGTTTGGTATTTAAACGGGCAGAATAAGTTAGTAGAAGAGCCAATATTACATAAAGTAGTTCGTTTAACACCGAATATATTAGCTAATACTCAATGGCAATTAGAAAGCTGGCGTTACGGTGATCCTGTTAGTGACAATACCAATATTAGCCTTCGCTATGTGAATGGTCATTTCATGGGGAACGTTGCTTGTAATCGGTATACGGTAACGGTTAAGTCAGAAACCCAACCGGGCTTTATCGATGTACTAGAAAATCATGTATCAGTGACAGAGAAACAATGCAGTAGCCCGTTAGCCGCAGAGCAGCAACAACGCTATTTGGAGCAGTTGGGCGGTGTGAGTCAATTTACCTATTTTGCAGGCAAACTTGCTTTGTCTTACCGTGTTAATGGTCAATTTGGTGTGATGATTTATTCTCGTGTTCCTCTGAAAAAAGCGGAAACAACAGCAAAATAAGTGCGAGTCACGTAATAAAAATCTCAGCCATGATGAGATGTGCTGAGATTTTTTATGTCTATTACTTTTGCTGTAACCACTGAAAAATAGCATGTTGCGTGGAGAGAAAAGCAAATCGCTCTAGCTCAATATCCTGTTTTTTAACCCATAATACTTCGGCAACATCATCTTGTGCTATCAACGTTGGTTTACTTGGTAAAGAGCAAACAAAAAAGGTATCACAAGTTTTGTATTCGACCTCTTTATAGCGATAGGTATTGCTGAAAGAACCTTGGTAAGTAAGTGTATCAATGGTAATACCAAGCTCTTCCTGAATTTCTCTTATCGCGGCTTGCTCTAATGATTCATCTGGATCAACAAAACCGCCGGGTAAGTCCCAACCACCTAAGCCAGGCTCTCTGCCTCGAATTGCAATGAGTAACTCATCTTCAACCGTAATGGCAATCATCACTGCAGCTGCAGGATTGTGAAAATAAGTAAATTGGCAATGTGTACATACAAATTGTTTTGCACTGCATTGAGAGAGTGTTTTTTGCCCGCATTGAGGACAAAAGCGAGGCTGACTATGACTCACGTTGTTCCCTTAACCAATCTAAAACAAATTGTGCAATAGCTTTTGGATCATTTATATCAAGCAGAGGCAACGGGCAGGATAGCGTGTTGTCATCTGTTGCGAATGCCATGATGTAAGGATCGTTTGGGTATAGCAAAGGTTTATTGTAAGACGGGCGATGAATTTCAATTTTAGGGAAAGGTTGTTCGCGAAAGCCTTCGATTAATACTAAATCCAATTTGCTGTGATCGAGCTGTGCTAAACAGTCATTAAGCTCAGGATCTTTTCGCTCTTCTTCTGGATACTCGAAATACAACATATGACGTGACTTGGTGGCCAGTAATGTTTGCCCGCAACCTGCGTGACGCAGACGGTAACTGTCTTTGCCGGGAACATCAGGCTCAATATCATGGTGACTATGCTTAATTAAACCAAGACGAATGCCGTTTTGTGTTAATAAAGGGATGACTTTTTCCAGTAGGGTTGTTTTACCTGAACCACTAAAGCCGGCAAAGCCAATCAAAGGAGTTGGGGACGTAATCATAGCGCATCAATGTTAGAAGAAATAATGCAGGTAATTATACCGTTAATGAAAAGGGAAAGGCAGAAAGAGAGGACTTTTCGAACGATTAAATCAGAGATAAGCCTTTTATTGTCTCTTATTATTTTTGGTTGGAGTGTCTTAAATATAATCTTTTGCTAGGAAATTTTGTTGCGTTTAACCTCACGGTCTAAAGTTAAAAAGTGATGAGTTCGTCACTAGCAATTTATTTTATCGTTGTTGTCATTGCATGGAGGTGAATGATTAACAACCAAATAATATAAACAGGGAGTGTGTAATGTGGGCAATTGTCGATTTTGAAGCATCAGGTTTATCAGAGCATTCTTATCCTATTGAAGTAGGGTATTCACTGCCTGATGGTACAAGCAATAGTATATTCATTAATCCATTATCGGCTTCAGATAACTGGACGCATTGGGATCAAACTGCGCAATCAGATATCCATAAGATCTCTCGCCAAACGCTAGAGCAACACGGTATGCAAGTGATGGATGTTTGCCAGCATTTAAACAAGGTATTAGGTCCGTATGAATTGGTACTTTGTGATAGTGAATGGGATTTATTTTGGTTAGGGCGTCTTTATCATGCCGCACATATGCGTCCTTCTTTTGTTTTAACAGAAGTGAGCCATTGGCTTAAAAATCAAAATGGTTTAGAACGCGGGCATTTTAAGTTGGCATTGGATAATTTGTGCGAGATGAAACATCAGGCGGGTTATGATGCCACGCAAATACGTTTAGTGATTGATACTCTTGTTAAACCATCCTAATTCATTCTTTATATTTAGAAAAATTAAGTTTCGAGGTTTGCATTTGCTAACTGGAACGGGATGATTACAATGCCACTTTAATTATTGATGATGAGAAATCGAGTGGCTGAGAGTAGATCGTCTTTTCTAGATACGGATAAATCTATACGTGTTGCTATGTTCAATGTTTCGATGTCAGAGCCTGAATCAGGGCGTATCCTACATCAAACGGCAAAAACTGATAACAAAAGGTTTCAGCGGTTAGCTGCGATCATTCAACACGTTAATGCTGATGTATTACTTTTGTGCGAATTTGATCATTTCGGACAAGGTGGTGATGACGGCAGTCTTGATAACTTTTGTCAGCATTATTTAGCACAGTCTCAATATCAACAAGCCGCAATTCACTATCCTTATCGTTATTGTCCTCCGTCCAACACTGGCTTATTGAGCCCTGTCGATCTTAATGGTGATGGTGTGCGTACATTACCTGAAGATGGTTTGGGCTTTGGTGAGTTTCATGGTCATTTTAGCTTTGTGATCTTATCTAAATATCCATTAAATGAAGATAAAATTCGCACTTGGCAGACGTTACTGTGGAAAACGATGCCGAATGCATTGTTACCTACCGATTATTATTCAAAAGCGGCACAAGAAGTCCTTCGCTTATCATCAAAAAACCATGTTGTAGTGCCTGTTTTAGTTGATGGTAAAGAAATTAATTTACTGTGTTGTCACCCAACACCACCAGTATTTGATGGCAATGAGCGTCGTAACGCCAAACGTAATCATGATGAAATCCAACTGTTAATCGATATCATAGAGAATGCGTCGTATCTTATTGATGATAAAAAGCAAGCTGGTGGTTTACAGCCTGAGGATGCTTTCGTTGTGATGGGGGATCTTAATGCTGATATGGATGATGGTGACGGTATTAAGTCTGCTATTCAGCATTTGCTTAAACACGATAAGATCAATCGTTCAGTTAGTCGTGGAGTAAATACACCGAAAAGTGAAGGTGGGCAGCATTACTATCCTTGGCAAAAGCGCAAAGGTCGTAAAAATGAATGGACACATCTGGCAGGTCTTCGTTTAGATTATGTTTTACCTTCGACGCACTTAACCGTAATGAATAGCGGTGTTTTTTGGCCTGATAAACACGATCCTTTACGTCATTTAATTCTCGATTGTAAAGGGAAAGAAAAGCCAACGGCAGGTTCAGATCACCGAATGGTGTGGGTTGATATCACTGTTTCTCAGTAGATTGTGTCTGTGATCATGCTAACAATTATGGGTCATATGAATAGTATATGATGAAAAATTAATAGCTTGCGATAGATAAGATGATAATCTGCGCGCTCGTTTTTGCTTTGACTGTTGAGTGATTATGCGTTTGCTATCTTTTCGTTCTTGGATTTTAATTCTTTTATTCTGCTGGTCGTATGCTGCGAATAGTTTACAGCTTACGATTTCCTATCAGCAAAGTGCTGAGCAAATTCGCCAAACTTTTGAGCCTCAGTTATATACGTTGCCAGCGTTTACTGCGGGACATTATGGCTTAAGAATGTATCGCCAATCCTTAGATCCTAAATACAGTGCTGCTATTTGGCAGGATATGGCACGTGTTGCCAGCAACCTTAATAAGTTTTCAGCTGAACTCACCACACCAGAGCAGATCACACAATATGGTTTAAAGCGATTACAAAGCTATAAAGATTCCCCTAAAGAACGTAGTCAACGTCGATTAGCTGCAACCAAAGCGATGCCTGAATATATGTATTTAGGGGTAGGGTTGCTCGGCTCAATGGCGCGTGCGAATGAATATGGTTTAAAACACCGTGATGACACTAAGTTAAGAGAAGTGATCCGTCGCTATGATTTCAAAAAGTACGCGACTGATCCTGAAATGATCCGTGCATGGGGCGCACAATTAGCCAATCAGGTTTATTGGTTACGTCAACTGGGTGAACAAGATGTGGTGAATGAGTTCGTTATTGCCTTTCGTGAAACTTACCCTGACAGCCAAGATAGTAAGTTATCGGAGCAGCAATACGGCAATAAAATTTATATATTAACCCATATAATTTTTGCTGCATCGCAGTATTACCAGTTACCTATTCAAGAAAAAGACTTTCAATGGATTTTTGATTACTACCGCAAAAATATCGATCACATTATCAAAAACACCAAAGAAGACGTCATTGCTGAAGTTGGCGTGTCATTCTTATTAGCCGGTCTTGAGAATGATCCTATTGTTGATAAAACACGCTATGCTATCCAACATGCAATTAATGATAACCATGGGATGATCCCATCTGTGACAGGGGATTTTGATTTAGAATCTGGTGAGCATCGTAATGTACTTGCCATCATGTTGCTTGATTGGAAAGGGGCGCATATTGGCCCTACGGTGAATCGTCAGCCAGATATGTTTAAACATGTTCCTTACGGCTTGATTGCCAAATAAGCTGTTAACGGTAGAAAATACAAAAGGTGAAGTACGAGATATCGACTTCACCTTTTTTATTGTTCGTGAATGCTTAGTTTGTTTCTTTAGGTTTACGTGCCCAGATTTCAATCTTCGCTTTTTTTGTTACACCTGCTGCATTTAATGCAAGGCTACCTAGGCTTTTATAACTTAGCGTGATCTTATTAATTGTTTGTTCTTTAGTGTTTAAGAGCAATGGGCGAGTTGAACTGTCAGTTGTTAGTACACCCAGTGTTTGTAAACTTTGGGTCTTGCCATCAGCATAACTCACATTAATATCTTTAATATTCACTGTGCCTTGGATACAAGTGAGCTTAAGTGCATCGTATTTCTGCTTCGAGAAATAGTTATTAATATCGACGACATCTTCTTCACTTTTAAAGTTAGCTGTTTTAGTAGCAATTTTTACCCAGCCATCTTTTTCTACTTTAGGTGTACTGTTACATCCATTTAGCGTCAGTATGACTAAGGTACCTAGTAAAAATGTGCGTAAAAATGCGACCATAAGTTATTCACCTACATAAATGATTGATTGTTAAGTGAACATTATGAGCTAAATTTTATAAATAGAATACTGAAAAGTTCTGAATAAGCAAACAACAGTAGTTACTGCTGTTTGCTTTGATGATCAGAAATATTTACTGCGGATTTTTGCGTACTTTTCTTTGAGAGAGTCAGTTGTAAATGTTTTAACAACCATGGTTGGCGACCAATAATGCGGTGCCCAACCCGCTTTTTGTTTTAATTGTTGCACAAATTGTTCAGGTGTAACGCCTTTTTTCCAGCGACTCGGTAAGATGATCGCTTGTGTTTGACGGTCAGTTAGAACAACACCAACAGGTTTTTGTTTTAAGTACTCAACTAATGCTTGATGTGAGGTAATGTCGACCGTCTCTAATGGTGATAACACTTCGACTTCAATTGTTAAATCATCCAGTTGCTCTTCTGAAAGGGGCATGAAACGACGATCTTCATAGGCACTTGCAATGGCTTTATTGTGTACTTCAATAACCAGCGGACGGGACGGGATTGTTGTTCCCATTGAACCTTGTAATTCGTTGTTTACTTCTAAAGTAATAAAGCATGCACCGGGTTGCTGCATTTTTCGTGTGTAATGCTCAAGCCGTGGGGCATCAATTGATTGATCTGAAAAATGGTCTTGAATTGCATTACGTGCAATATCAAGTAACTGTGTTAATTCACCTTTATCATAGGTTAGTGGTGAAGCAGATATTATAGCCACAACGTTCTCCTTTACTCTGTGTTACAGAGCAGCAAATTTCCGTGTAATAAAAGCAATTTATTGTTGTTTATCTTGGTTTTTATGCTTTTTAGAAACTATTAGCGTTTTTACATGTATACCCAAATAACCTCAAGGTACGAGGTTTAGCGAGAATGGCTTTGTATGCCGACGAGCAAATGTATGACACCTTTGATTATGTTTTAGCAACTGAGAAGATGTTAGCTATTACACGGTTCAGTGTGCATTGAACTCGAAGTCGTGACCACGTTTGAATCGCCTATCTTGAAGTCACTTGGGTATAGATATGAAGGAACGAATAACAATAGTACGAGAATCAATATCAGCTATTTTCTACTAATTTTCAATATGCGAAAGGTTAAAATTTGTTAAGTTAGTAATAAATATTTTTACGGATATTTACTCGTTTTAGTCCATTTAAAACAGTTGGTTAAGTGATCTTTGTC
>NZ_SSMG01000479.1 GCF_009873615.1 Photobacterium lucens | reverse complement strand
TTACTAATGTTATGGTCTTTGCTATTGAATTAATATTTTTTACTTATAAAATCCACTCCTCATTAACTTTCACTGAAATAAAACATGAATAGTAGTTCTAATAAAAAAAACAAAAGCTTATTTACCAGTATCAAGCTTTTCTTACTATTCTTCTTTGTTATCTGTGGTGGCTACTTTGCGTATAATGCTTACCATTTAGACGAATTTCATGACCAATATTTCGAAAAGATAAATACGATTTACTCTATTAGCCGTCGTTTTGGCTCGTACTACAACAACACGGGAACAATTCCTATTCCAGCAGGGAATCATGATTATAATGGCGTTTCTGTTGTAGTTAATCATTTCTCAAATGTCAAAGTTCTTTCTAAAGGTATTAAACGCCTACGTGCGCAATTAGAGCCACTGACCGACAACCATATTTGGACCATTGCTGTTTTCGAAAACCCAGCAACATACGCTCACTTTGATCCTGTTCGACCTGAGTACCTGCAGTCTTTCAAAAACTATGAAAAAGGCTCAGTGATGAAACGTATTATCGAACGGGAAGGACTAAAAGAGACATTTCGCTACTTCTATGGCTGTAACCTAAAGCTAACTGAACGTTATGTGGAAGAAGGTACAAATAAAGCCATTAGAACGCTGTACTACCCGATTTATAATAAAAGTGTACTCAATGCCCTATTAGTTATCGATATCAACGATGATTTATTAAACTCGGCGTTAGATGAATACAATAAGGCCCATCTGACAGTCTTACAACGTGATCCATCAGCACATAGCTTCCATATCAAGAAATTACTGCCATGTGCGACACAAGATCCGTTCTATGTAGGTATTAACTTATTCTCAGTATTGAAAACTGCGTTTTTCCCTGCTTTGCTGTTTAGTTTTCTGATCCAATATCTAACCAGAAGTGTGAAAACCAGAAAATTCTCTTTACAACGAGATCATATGACGCATTTCTACCGTCGTGATTTTTACGAGAAGAAACTACAAAAACAGTCAGATTTCTGCCTGTTGATCATTGATATCGATAACTTTAAATCGATCAATGATACCTATGGTCATGAATTTGGTGATGATGTAATACGGACAGTAGCCAAGCGCATCAATCAATGTATTCGACAAACTGATATTGCGATTCGTTGGGGCGGTGAAGAGTTTATTGTCAGCTTCCCATCATCGATGACGAAAGAGCAGCTGCAACTGAAAGCAGAAGAAATTCGCTACATGGTACAACTCTACCCTATTCAAGATCTCATTGTGACGATCTCAATTGGTGGTACTATCACGACAAAATCTTCTTTCAGCCAAACCTATAAAACTGCAGATAAAGCACTTTATCAATCGAAGCATAATGGTAGAAATCAATCGACTATCGTCTGATCTAAATGATAATGACTATTTTCTGATAGCCTGATCGTAAATTTTAAATTTATCAGATAAGCCTGTATCTGTTCTGCCATCCTTGTTATGTGTCTTATACATTTCAAGGATGGCAATATGATCGCTTCATCACTCTCTCACCATATCCTTACGTTAACCATTAATCGTCCCCATGCGAAAAATGCGTTAAACCTTGAGATGTACCAACAGCTCACACAACACTTGCATCAGGCAAATGATCCAGATGTTCATGTGATCGTGCTTACAGGCTTAAGTGATGTATTTTGTAGTGGTAATGACATTACAGACTTTATTTCACTAACAACAGCAGATGCTGCACAATGCCAACATAGTCGTAGCATCATTGAAGCCTTTATGTTTGCTATGATTGATAGCCCTGTGCCTATCGTTGCTGCCGTATCCGGTAATGCGATTGGTATCGGGATGACCATGCTGCAACATTGTGATTTTGTCTTTGCCTGCTCTTCTGCCAACTTTAGCCTACCTTTCGTCAAACTCGGTTTATGTCCTGAATTTGGCTCAAGCTTATTATTGCCCCAACTAATAGGCACCAGAAAAGCAAAAGCCATGTTGTTGCTCGGCGAACCTATGGACGCTAAAGAAGCCTTATCACTCGGTTTTATTGATCAAATTACTATTCAACCAGAACAACTGGCTGCAACCTATGCGGCAGCGCTTGCAACCCAGCCCAAACACGCATTGCAAAGTAGTAAACAACTTCTCTCTCAAGTTAGTAGAAAGCAACTTATCGACTGTATAACTAAGGAGAATGATCTTATTTTTAAGCTAGTTAAAGAACATGAAGCGGTTAATGCTTTTAGCCAATTCACGACCAGAAAATCACATACTTAATTCATCAATAAAAATTATGACTAATTTGTTGCATTATGTTGTAAATCTTCTATGACAAAGGGTATAAATAGGTATCACTATTTATTAACGCCACGGATGACCGAATATGTTTGAAAAAATCACCTCAGCTCCTGCTGATCCTATTTTAGGTTTAACTGAAGAATTTAAAGCTGATACTCGCGCAACAAAGATTAATCTTGGCGTTGGTATTTACAAAGATGAAACAGGTAACACACCTGTACTAGCAACAGTTAAAAAAGCAGAAGCTATCTTGTTGGACAGCGAAAAGACCAAGTCTTACTTAAGCATTCCTGGTACGCCTGAATACGGCCTAGCCGTTCAACAACTCCTTTTCGGTAACGATGCCACTATCATTGCAGAAAAACGTGCACAAACAGCGCAAGCTCCGGGTGGTACTGGTGCACTACGTGTTGCTGCTGAGTTTATTAAGCGTCAACTTGGCGATGTAAAAGTGTGGATCAGTAACCCAACTTGGGCAAACCACCACGGCGTATTCGGCGCTGCTGGTCTTGAGACAGCACAATACTCTTACTACAACGCAGAAACCAAAGACATTGACTTTGAAGCTGCACTAGCAGATCTAAGCCAAGCAAGCGAAGGTGATATTGTTCTACTACACGGTTGCTGTCATAACCCTACAGGTATCGATCCAACACAAGCACAATGGCAAGCTTTAGCTCAACTTTGTGTAGAGAAGAAACTCCTACCAATGTTCGACTTTGCTTACCAAGGTTTTGCACGTGGTGTAGAAGAAGATGCACAAGGCTTACGTATCTTTGCAGACCAACTACCAGAACTACTCGTAGCAAGTTCTTTCTCGAAAAACTTCGGTCTGTACAATGAGCGTGTTGGTGCATTTACACTTGTTGGTCAAAATGCTGAGCAAGCAGCAACAGCATTTAGCCAAGTTAAAGCCATTGCTCGTGTTATCTACTCTAACCCACCAGCACATGGTGCTGCGATTGTAACTACCATTCTGAACAACCCAGAGCTACGTGCAGAATGGGAACAAGAAGTAGCAGACATGCGTGATCGTATCCAAGAAATGCGTACACTATTTGTAACGACACTCAAAGAGCTTGGTATTACAAACGACTTTAGCTTTATCGAACGTCAAAATGGTATGTTCTCGTTCTCTGGTTTATCTAAAGAACAAGTAACACAACTTAAAAATGACTTTGCTATTTATATCGTAGGCTCAGGTCGTATTAGCGTTGCTGGTATGACGAAAGAAAATATGCTTCCTTTATGTAAAGGTATCGCTGCGGTTTTATAATATAACCCGTATTAACAAAAAAAGAGGACATTATGTCCTCTTTTTATTTTATCTATAATAAATGAATCGTCTTTATTATAAGAACCGTTATATTATCTGAGACAAATATAATTTAACCTGATTTATTTAGCGGCAGTACATTACAATACAGATCTCGTTCGTAATTTCTTTTCAACTGCTCTTTCCAAGGTCTTTTGGCAACAGGGACTAAATAGAACATTTCTCTTGTCGTATCAGTCACAAAAGCCATATCGTGGCGCATTACTTCGTAATGAATATCGTGAACAAACCCTAAAGAGAAGCTTTGCCTACCTGTTAGGATATTGATATCTTCCCGCGTCAAAGAAACGCCTTGGTTATCTTCAGCAAAGCGATCAATTAGCCAATCTGAAAATTCTCTCGCACTTATCATTGTCATAAGATCATTAACTCCAAATGCTTCGAGCTCCTTGAAATTAACATCCAAATCGTCATTATAGCAAAGGATAAGCGAGTAAAACCTCAACTGTAATATAAAGTAACTATGGACATTAACTCATTATTATATTTAT
>NZ_SSMG01000478.1 GCF_009873615.1 Photobacterium lucens | reverse complement strand
ATAAAGCCTCGTTTAAATGTAATTATTTAGTCTATGTTTTTATTTCCTTAGCATTGTTCTTCTCCTCTCCTGTTTTTGCTACACAATTCTTACGTGTCAGTCCAAGTAATCTAAGTTTAAATACCAATACATTAACCGAACTAACGGTAGGGCAAGAAGTCACCATTCTTAATAATAATATCCGTTATGAATATTGGGATGATCCTTGGACTGGAGATAATCGAATTAATCACTGGATGCGGGCGAAAAGTGGTCCAAGTATCAGTGGTGGTAAAATTACCATACCTTCAAATTCTGATTATTACTTACGTTATATTCTCGACAATAAGATTATTCAAAGTTATTCAGGTACCGATCCCAATATTTTTTCTCGCACTGGCGTAAATACGATTGATGAAACTAGAAATGTTCGCATCGTTTTAGGTCGTCAAAGTGCGAATAATCCGCCTAATTCTTTCCCATTACCTTTCAGTGTTCTTGAGTTTTGTAGCTCTCCTACTAGCGATCCAACGCAGTGCTGGAATGATCCGCAAACAGAAGCCAATGGTTGGCACAGAATCACCATGAGCGGCAATCTTACCATTACTTTAAATGCTCTTAATACTGATGATTTTGGTGATGCGCCTGATAGTTATAAAACCACGTCTGCAGATGATGGTCCTAATCATTTAGCTTCTACCAGTTTATTCATGGGAACGACAGCAACAGATGCTGAAGCGGATGGTACGGGAAGTGCTTCAGCAAATACTGATGATCAAACCGTTACGGATGATGAAAATGCATTTACAGTGTCGAGTATTGATCAATATGCACTAACACTAAACCAAACTATTTCTGTAACAAATACAACAGGATCGGACGCATATCTCTACGCATGGTTTGATTCAGATAACAGCGGTACTTTTGATGTTGATGAGTTAATCACAACAGGTGGTGGTACCGATGGGGCGCTGGTTGTTGCCAATGGTGATACCAGTGCTGAGCTCAACTGGAATATTAATGATAATTTATCGACTGGCGATCATTTTATCCGACTCCGTTTGTCGTCCACGTTGTTAAATTTAGGCGCTAGCACAGGATCTGCGGTGGATCCTCGATCTTATGGTGTAGGTGGGGACGGTGAAGTGGAAGATCACCTTATTACCGTTGCTCAATCTACCGCACCAGGCTTGGTTAGTGGTGACTTTGATAAAGATGGTGTGCCTGATAGTCGTGACTTAGATGATGATAATGATGGTATTTTAGATATCGATGAAGGTTGTAGCATTGTCCATAGTGAAAACTTTGAACGTTTTTCCGATGCTTTTAATGAAATACCGACATTGCAATTTGCCATCAATGAAACAACGGCAGAAGCAACAGGTTTTGAAACAACAGGGCAATACACGCTTGAACCAACCTTAGTACCGCTTTATTTAATGGGCGGGATGACACCGACTAACTCGCAAGGGCAACCTGTTGGGTCGTATTTAGCGGGTTCTGGTTGTTCCGAGACAACCACATTATGGGAAGAAGTCAGTGGTAATATGTTCCTGATTTTTGGGACACATGATTATCAAGGAGGAGCAGTTGATCCTAATGATGTCTGTGAAGCCGATGATCCTAAATTACCGGGTTATGTTTATAAACCTCTTAATGATTTACCAGTCTTACCTAACACTAATTATGTCTTTAGTGTTGATGTCAAAATATCTACAGATAATTTGCAAGGTCACTCTGCAAATACAGTGGGAAATGCAGAGCCTGAGATTCATTTCTATGTAGATGGTGTATCAGTGGCTCAGTATGTCCCTGATCGTTCAGAATCTATTACAACAGCGGAATATAAAACCTTTAGTTTCGTTTGGAATAGCGGCAGTAAAACCTCAATCGAGTGGGGGATTTACAATACAACAACTGAAAGCTCAGGTAATGATTTCTCGTTAGATAATATTGTTTTCCGCTCGCAAAATACGGCGACAGCGACGTCGCATTGTCAGGATATTGATGCTGATGATGATGGTATTCCAGATAATATTGAAGCACAAACCACTGCAAATTATATTTTCCCTGCTAACGATGATGCGACGACTTATCACAATAACGTGGGGGTAAACAGTAACTACTTAACGACCAATAATGGTGCTTTAGGGCTAAGTCCTGTTAATACCGATGCGACTTCTTCTATTCCTGCGCGTGTTGATACGACACCTGATTACCTTGATACCGATTCTGATGGCGATGGGGTGTTAGATATTGCTGAAAATGGGCCGGATAGTATTCATCCCGGAGCAGGTGCAAGCACAGATACAGACGGAGATGGTTTGTGGGATATTTTCGATGGTATGGATAGCAGTGGTGCGACTGCATGGCATCCTGCTGATGAGCTCTTGTCTTCATTACTTGCACTCAGAGTCGCATCTTTTGGTGATGCTGATGGAGATGCTGCGCAATTTGAACCATTAGCCCAAGATCTTGATTTCCGTGATGGTGACGAGCCTAGCCAGCAAATTCAGTTTGATCATGGTGATGCGCCAGCCAGCTATGGTAGTGCTTCTCACACGGAAAATACTGAGACTGTGATATTAGGGACACTCATTGATTATGATTCCGGTGATTGGGGCGATGGTACTGATGATAATGGTAATGCAACTGATGATGACACAGTCAACGATCCAACGGGCGGCGTTGATGATGAAGACGGTATAGCGTCATTACCTGATGTCAATGTCGCGACAGATACGTCTTATACATTGGCGATTGATGTGAATAACAGTCACCCGACCAATGATGCCACGTTACATGTTTGGTTTGATTATGACGGTAATGGCACTTTTGATGTTGATGAGTACCAAACAGCCACCATTACCGCAGCAACGGGGGCGACAACAGAAAATATCACATGGAATGGCTTAGCAGGTATGAGTACAGGTACCCGTTATGTTCGTGCTCGTATCACAACGGACACACTAACTACAGCTGCTACGGGTAGTGATCCTGATACCCGAGCTACAGGTGTTGCTACGGATGGGGAGGTGGAAGATTTCCCTGTGACCTTTATCTACACTCACCCAAGTATTAGTAATCCATCGACAACGGATACCGATAACGATGGTGTAATGGATGATATTGATGTCGATGATGATAATGACGGTATCTTAGATGTTGATGAAATTGATTCTGCACCTACGGATTTATTTGTTGATTGGTTCGAACCCGCCTCTGGTACTGCGCCTAGTCATTGTCCAACAGTACTTCATACTGCTGATGGAGAATATAACCCACTCGTTCATGCAGGTAATGCTGCTTGTGGATTACCTGGCGAGTCATCAAATAATCAACGCAATAGTGTATGGGGTAGCTATGGTGGTGGTAAGTGTGGTGCCAGTGAGAACCCTTATGGACGTGGTTGGGGATATTTAACACGATGTTCTGAAAGTGACACAGGTAATAATTGTAATGGTACGACCGACCATCGAGGTAATTGGTATATATTACAATCGCAATTCTTTCCAACTGGAAATGTATTTGAAGCCGGTAAAACCTATACATTACGCATGCATGTTAATGTTTGGCACAGTCCAAGCTCAGTATTTCGAGCCATCATTAATGGGCAAACTATTACGCCTAATGAAACATTAACGGCTGGCGGGGATCAGGTATTAACATTCACATATACAGCACCAACCACAGGACCATTAACACAATTAATATTACGCAATGAACATTTTGGCGCCAGTGGTTCCGGTAATGATTGGGGATTTTGTGGACTTCAATTGCAAACAGAATTACAAGAAGTTTTTGTCGATACAGATGAAGATGGTATCCCCGATCATTTGGATTTAGATAGCGATAATGATGGTATTCCTGATAACGTTGAGGGGCAAGCCACTGCTAATTATGTTGTACCTAACAATGATTCATTATCCGATTACGCCACCAATAATGGCTTAAATACCGCTTATATTGCTGCCAATTATGGTCAGGACGGTATTACACCAAATAACAACGATGGCACTGATGAGCCTGATTGGCGTGATTTAGATTCGGATAATACAGAAACCGATGATACTACCGAGGCTGGGTTAACCTTATCTGGTGTGGATGCCAACTTTGATGGTATGGATGATGCTATTTTACCACCGCCATCACTAACCGCGATTTGGCAGTCGGGGATTGTGAATACATCAACGGGGACCACCTTTACCTCTTCAGCTAACCTTCTTGCATACTATCCTAGTTATGATGGTATAGAGATGGACTGGCGTAGTTCTCTTGCTCCAGACTATGGTGACGCACCTGCACCGTATAAATCTGCGAGTCACTTATCTTCAACAGGATTAGCCCAAACCTATTTAGGAACCGTGTTGCCAGACTTCGATACTGGTGATTGGGGTAACGGCACTGATACCAATGGGGATGCGACGGATGATGATACCGTTGATGATCCTGCAGGTGGTGTTGATGATGAAGATGGCGTCACCTTACCTATCTTAATTGATAGTGCGACAACCTATAGTGCGAATGTTGTCGTGACGAATACTGTCGCAACAGACAGTTATCTTTATGCTTGGATCGATTGGGATAATAGTAATACTTTCGATAAAGACGAACTTGTTGATGGCGGTGAGATCACTGTACCGACAGGGATAATACAACAATCACAATCACTAACGTGGAGTGCATTACCTGCGATTGTGCAAGGCACACCATATTATGTGCGTGTACGTATCACCACTGAAAGTCTTGCTGATACCGCAACAGGTAGTGATGAAGATCCTCGTTCATTTGGTGAAGTTGCAGATGGTGAGGTTGAAGATTATCGTATTTTAACCAGTCAAATAGACTTTGGTGATGCGCCGGATTCGACTACAGGCACAGCCAATAATGATTATCAAACTACCTTAGCCAATGGCGGTGCGAGTCACTTACGTGCAGATACGGATACTAATAATCAAGTTGATATTACACTTGGTACTGCGTGGGATAGTGATTCAGGCACATTAGAAAATACAACAGCAATGGCCGATGACAACGATGGTATTGACGATGAAGATGGCGTTACTTTACCGACTCAGGCATCACCAGGTGACAGCATAGATATTGTTGTCACTGTTACTAAAGAGGCCACATCAACACTCAATGGATTGCAGCTCTATGCTTGGATGGATTGGAATGCTGATGGTGTATGGGATCCTGCTACAGAAGCTGTGGTTAACCAACCAATAGCAGCACAAGGCACATTAACCTTCCCTACTATAGTGCCAACAACGGCAACGTTAGGAAATATGGCATTGCGTGTCAGAGTGTGTTCGGCTGATACGGCGTGTAATTCACCTACAGGGCAAGCAACTGATGGTGAAGTCGAAGATTATCAATTCATGGTAATGAACTTCCCTGTTAATGATGTGTGTGATCGTTTCTATGTTACTCAGGCGGCAAGCAATCCGAATTACAGCTTTACTGCGGTGACACCTGTACAGCCATTGAGTTTCTCCTTCACGACATTGAATGGCAGCGTCGTAATTAATGGACTTAACTCACTTGCTATTAACCGCGACACTGGTGTGATGTACTCCACGTATATAAATGAAGCGGGTAATTTAGCGATTGTAACGACTGATAGAACGGGTGCTAACTTTGCTCCTATTGGTGAAGTTCGCTCTGATGGTAATTACACCATTAGTAATATTGCTAACAGTGTCTCTAGGACGGTCACCACGGGAGGGGCGTTACGTCTAACAGGAGGTTTCTTAAACTTCCCACCACCATTGAGTTTCCCGAACATGGGTACGGTTTCACGTGATGGGACGAAATACTATGTCACCCATTCATCTTGGAGACATTACCTAATCATTGATTTACCAACCATGACGTTTGAGGCGAAACCAACACCTGCGGCATTAATTAATAACAGTACGGGGGCATTACGAACCAGTGCCGATTGGGCGATATCTGAAATTGATGGCAATATCTATTCTGTTGATTTAACAGGAAGAAACTTTGAAGCTGGGTTTACTGCGACGCTGCTTGAGCCAACACAACCTAAGCTCTACATTTTAGATCCGGTAAGTAATACGGTAACGTCCGAAAATATCAATTTCTTAGGTAAGCCGCCAAATGCGTGGAGTGGTGCTGTTGTAACCGATGATTTGAATCATCTGTATGCCATGACGAACTTTGGTCATCACGATACTAACCAAGATGGTGTTTACGATATCACTTCGAATCGTGTGGCAATGTATCGCATCAACTTAATCACGAAAGAAGGTAACTTTATTGTGGCTAGTGATAGAACCTTATTGGCCTTCCAAGACGCATCGGGTTGTATTGCCAGCCGAGATAAAGGGGATGCACCGGAAAGCTATGGTGAAGTCGGTCATAGAAACCGTGATGTGAGATTACAAGGTACACCTGATTTGATCATGGGTACGGCGTGGGATCCTGATCTCTATCCATTCTATACGGCAGATGCCACAGGGGATGATGTCACGGGTAGTGATGACGAAGATGGTGTCACATTACCAGCTGATATGTATGTGGGTGCTTCTAATGATATTGATGTTGTTGTGACAGGCGGTAGTGGTCATATTAACATCTTTATGGACTTAGATAATGACGGTACCTTCATGAATAACCCTGGTGAACATGTGGTACAAGACTTCCCTGTTACTGCGGGTACTAATACGATCCCTGCCTTCTTACCTTCAGGGATCAGCAATGGTCACGACGGTACTACCTTTATTCGTGTCCGTCTCTGTAGTGCAGCCAATCAATGTAGCGCACCTACAGGTACGGTAGATAACGGTGAGGTTGAAGACTATACCGTTAATGTTATTCGACTCATGACCATTAGTGGTGTGGTGTTTGAAGATAATGGCGTTGGTGGGGCTACCTCTGCACATGATGGCGTTCAAGATGGTACCGAACGAGGGTTGGCGGGCTTTACAGTACAAGCTATTTATGATGGGCCAAATATTGCAGGTTATAACACCGGTGACATTGTCGCAACAACGTTAACGGGTAGTGATGGAGGCTATTTCTTTGAAGTTCCATTGGCAGTAGCGGGACAGCCTCTTATTATTCGGGTTGGCTCAAAAGCGAATTGGATTGACATTAGTGAAGCCGATGTGAGTGGTATTCCACAGGCAACTAGCACCAGTGTGACTGATAGCCAAATAACGGTGACACCACAAGCGGGTGATAATATTTCAGGTATCAACTTTGGTAAAGTTAGTGAACCATATATGGAGCCAGATAACTTTACAGAAGTAGAGCCGGGAGGTTTAGCATTATTCAGCCATAAATTTACTGTCAATACCGAAGGTAGCGTGAGCTTTAATATTGCAAATAATACAACGGGTCCATTAGGAATCGCTGGTTGGTCTGCAATACTCTTTATTGATAATAATTGTAATGGCGAGTTAGATAGTGGCGATAACCAAGTGGTGAATCCAGTTGCAACCACTGCAGGCTCATCTATTTGCTTAATATCTAAGGTGCAGTCACCAACGAATGCGCCTGCAAATAGTAATTACAACTATGATATTGAAGCGGATATGACTTTTGTTAATAGTGCTGTGACTCGTGAGTTAACTGACACTGATACAGTGAGAGTGACATTCACTGGTAGCGGTCAGTTAACGATTGAGAAGAGCGTACAAAATATTACAGAAGGTACGCCACCAGGAACGTCAAATAATGCTAAACCGGGAGATATATTAGAGTACGTTATTATCTTTAATAATTTCAGTAATGCTGATATTAGTGATGTGAAGTTATTTGATTCAACTCCTGAGTTTACCGAGCTTAATCAAGCGGTGCTATGTTCTGATGCAACCGTACCAACGGGGTTAACATGTTCTGTCTCGACAACTGACGGTACTAACCAAGCTGGATATCAAGGAAATATTCAATGGCAAATGACAGGAACTATGACTGCTGGGAGTACAGGGCAAGTTAAATATCGAGTGAAGGTCAACTAGTTATTCTTATATTAAAAAAGCGCCATGGTTATTGGCGC
>NZ_SSMG01000477.1 GCF_009873615.1 Photobacterium lucens | reverse complement strand
ATTCCTTTATTACTGGAAAAATTAGTGTTTATAACCGTTATTAGCCATATTAATAAGTGTCAGATAGTAATATTTGATGTAATTGTAAAAGACATAATGTTTTATGATAAAGGATGATCATCAAATAAACCTATTAAGATAGTAACCATACAGGTGATGATGTGATTTGGGTAAATTGTTGTCATAAAGAAAAACACACCAGTACCAAAGATATTTTGTTGCAATATCATAATCTGGTTGATGTATCTCCATTTGAAATATTATTAACAATGACGGGTTTTGAGTTGATATTTATTGAAATACAAGACTCTCAATCAAATGGCTTTAAATTATTACGTACCGTTAAGCAGCGTTTCCCTGATGTTAAAGTCGTTATTGTTTATCATGATTTAGATGCGGAGTTAGCGGTTTCTGCGCTACGCGCAGGGGCTGAAGATATTTTGTCGAGTAATGCGACAAGGCAGAAGGTTGATGCTTGTTTAACTCGTCTTCATACACATGATGACAATATGATCAATGCCGAAGACATTTCTCAGCGTGAATTGTCTATTTTGCCTGCTTTAACCATTATAGATAAAGATATAAGTGCGCCACTACGTGAAGAAGAGTTAGCCAGTGCTTGTCAATTCTCGTCAACGTACTTCTCACGTCTATTTCATAATATTATGGGAGTAACACTTAAACAGTACATTATTAAAAAGCGGTTGGATTTAGCCTGCGGCTTATTAAGCTCAGATCAAGAGAAAATCTCAGCAGTAGCCTTATCTGCCGGTTTTAAAGACGTATCCTATTTTTCACGGGTGTTTAAAAAACACATAGGTTGTTCACCGGGCGAATTTCGTGCGAGTCGTCAAAAAAAGTGAATGAAGGCACCACTTTCGGCGCTTAGTGGTTGCCTTCACAGCTTGTTCATTGCAGAGTAATTTTTACTTATCAAGTCAATAAAACTGGCAATGACAACATTTCATGATCTGCTTGGTACAACTGAGCATACAACTCCTAGTGAGATCAAAAAGCGCTATAAATTATTATCCCATCGTTTGCATCCGGACAAGTTAGGTTCGAGTGCATTAATGCAACTGATCACATCTGCTTATAATGAAATATTACAGGGTAATGGTAATAAAACTTGTGAATCAGTTTCAAGTGATAAGCTGATATTAACCAAGCAGTATGCGCAAAAATTAAAACA
>NZ_SSMG01000049.1 GCF_009873615.1 Photobacterium lucens | reverse complement strand
TTCCTATTCTTATTTCTTTATATAAAGGGCTTTTGTTAGTATTAATTGTCATTAATGATTTTTATTTATGATATATTTAACGTGCTACAAAGAGCACCATGTAAAATATAAAACATTATAAAGAACAGAGTGAAAACAAAATAAAATTAAAGCTGAACATTTGATTCATTTTAAATTAACATTAACTATTGTTTTATAACGGTCAGTGATTGCACTTTTTTACATAGTTAAAAATAGAAGTAGCGTTAAACGGCTTATTTGTTACTAAAAAGTAAACATTATCGGAGCGTGTTGATAACCATGGACATCAATCATTCCCTGTCACCTTATAAAAATACGGTTTCTTCTGGCTGGAAACGTATCATTCCCTTTGCCAACTTCAATATGGAAGAGAACCACACCTTTGATATGACTCATTTTGAAGGTCTGTGGCTAAAACAGTACCTTTCAACGATCACACCTGAATACCATGCGCTATCGCATCAACTAACCAAAATCGCACAATCTATTAATCCGCTGACCTTTAACTTTTACAGCTTAGCGTTATGGACAAGCCCAGACCGTTACACTCAGCTTCACACGCTGTGCCAATACAGTGAGTTATTAAACAGCTCAATCCGCTTTTATCTCGATGAAAATAAAGGCGATAACATTAACTTATGGCTATTAAGCAATGAGCCTGTTGCCAAACACTCAACCGAAAGCCTGTCTTTATTAGCATTACATTTCGCTTTCTTACTCAGCGTGTTTAAACAAACATGGGGTCATCAAGCCATTAAAGGGGATGTGTTTCTACCCTCTTTAACCAATGCCCGTATAGAGCAGCAACTGTTTGATAACTTAATGGCATCGTCTGCGTTAAACCTAAAGTGTCACTATGGTTATCCATTAATTCGCCTGACCTTTAGTAAAAAGTCACTGACAGCTCCATTAACGGAAGCCGATCCGATCATCAACCAAAACAGTTTGTGGCAGCTGCAAAGACAGCTAGAGAACTTCCACCAGCACAACGTGATCACCCAAGTCTACCGCGTATTAGACAGCTTATCGGATCTAGAAATCGCCTCTGGTAATCATGTTGCTAGCTTAATGGATATCAGTTTCCGTACTCTAAACCGTCGCTTAGCCTGCCTTTCTACCAGTTACCGAGGCGTGTTAGAGAACTATAAGCTCGAAAAAGCCCTCTCTTTATTAGACGATCCAGCATTAGCATTAACGGATATCGCCCTTAAACTTGGATTTTCCGATCTCAGCACCTTTTCTCGCGCCTTTAAACGCTGGACTGGGGTATGCCCATCATTATTGGTTAATAGAAATCAAAGCCTAGATACCCATGTCATTTCACATTGGGAACTAACCTAAACATCAGGCTACAATCAGAATGCGTGAAAGCATCAACATCTCTCATGCATTCTGATACACTCGCCCTCTTTGATCACCGCAGTGTAGGAACACCCATTAAAATGAGCCAAGAACAACCGAATAACCCATTACACGGTTTAACCCTAGAAATGATCCTTGTACGTTTACAAGAACACTATGGCTGGGAAGGTTTGGATGCGAAAATTCAGATCAACTGTTTCTACAGCAACCCATCAATCAAATCATCATTAAAGTTTTTACGTCGTACCCAATGGGCACGAGACAAAGTAGAAGCGCTGTATATTGAGACTTTCTGTCAGTGATCCGATTGGCATACTAGCTTTAACTCGATAAAAGTAAGGTATGCCATTTCTTTTTTGCTATTCACCTCTCCTTCTTTCCCCCCCTCCATCAATAAACACTTTGAAACAAAATAATGCAATCAAGTTCATGATGTTTATGAGTTAAATAGAATATGATCGACTGGATATATAAAGGTATTCTTACGTGAAAGTAGGAATGCTGATTAATATTCTGTTAAAGGTTTTGGAGGCTGAGTGGAAATAGCAGAATTAGTTCTCAAGTATTTAGAAGTGTTAATTTGGCCATTTGTTGTGTTGGTTGCGCTGCTTCATTTCAAGCATGAGCTTCAAGAACTATTTAAGAAAGCACTCAAGTCGCATGAACTTGAAATTGATGTTCTAGGTCAACGCGTAAAACTGAAAGCTCTAGAGCAACTAACTAATGAAGCGGCTATTTCTCATAAAATTGAGGATGTTGGTGAAAAACAGCATGAAAACGACTTCTTAGCATTAAGTTTTGCTCGTATTATCTCTCAACTTTCGACTGAAGAAGTTATGTTTATGAGACATGTAGCTCGTGCTATGGGTGACGAAGGCTATGTGGGGTGTACTGCGGAATACTTAGTACTTGAAAAATTTGAAGACTTATCTTTGTTACAAAGAAATGATAAAGGCTTCTACATCCCTACAGAACAAGGCAAGAAACTTTTGCACACAATAAAAAACCTCTAACAGATAAGGACGACACCTATCCGAAGTGTTAGACAAACCCAAGCCACCTTATATAAGTAAATATTGGAAATATCACGAAGGATGATGCAAAAAAAGTCGCTGTTACCCATATTTCCTAGTATCTAGTCACTAGAATAGAGCAAATAATTGAATCGCTAAATGACCGCCTGAATTAGTACACATCAGGCGGTCACCTGATACCTAAGAGTTACTCCATATAATATATTTCAGGATCCATCACTTTTAGCAACTCACATTTAATTGCAATTTAAATATATATTTTCATAACATTTAAATATAAAAGAAATGTAATTACAGCAAATGATCCTATAACTGCTTTTTGTGGGCTATACGCTTTTATATCTTTTAAGGTAATATATAAAAAAGGTAAAGCAATAAGGTAACTTGATATATTTATC
>NZ_SSMG01000476.1 GCF_009873615.1 Photobacterium lucens | reverse complement strand
GGGGATGAAATCTTTGGCTTAGATTTTGGTAAAGTGCGCGAGCCACGGATGGAGCCCGATAACTTCAGTGAAGCGACACCGGGTAGTGTGGTGTTCTTCCCGCATAAATTTACGGCTGCCACCGCAGGTAACGTGAACTTTAATGTGATTAATCCAAGCACGTCACCGACAAACACCGCATGGAGTACCGTGTTGTATCACGATGTGGATTGTGATGGCACATTAAATGGGGTAGAAGCGCAAGTGGTGAACCCGGTGGCGGTGAGTGGCAACAGTACGATTTGTTTACTGAGCAAAGTGACGGTACCAGCCAATGCGACCTTAAATGCGCATTATCACTATGACATAGAAGCGAACATGGTCTTTGCTGATACCACGGGCACAGGACATGGCATTACCCGCCTTGTGTTGGATAAAGATACCGTCAGGGCGATATTCAGTGGCTCAGGGGAATTACGCTTAGAGAAAACGGTACGTAATGTGACGCAAAGCGGTCCAGTGAGCACCAGTAACCAAGGTCGCCCAGGGGATGTTTTAGAATATGTTGTTACCTATTCCAATGTTGGTTCAGGTGCTATATCAGATGTGAAAATCTTCGATGCTACTCCTGATTTTACTGAATTAGCACAGCCTGTGTTATGTAGCGATGGCACAACTCCAGCATCACTAACCTGTAATGCAGTACTTAATGGTGCCAATTTAACGGGGTATCAAGGCAATATTCGCTGGGAAATGACAGGGAACTTGGCGGCAGGAGAGTCGGGCACGGTAGTATATCGTGTCGTTATTCAATAATTGCGATGCAATAATAAAATCACTATTAAAATAGGATTCGTTTGTTAAATATCTCATTGAATATATACATGAGTTTTTTGGAATAAAAATTGCTGAGTTAAAAATAGTTCTAGGCCACCAATATCTTATATAGGTTAGGGAAAGAAGGGTGACTCACAATGCCTAATAAAAATATTTGGACAAAGGTAATAAGGTTATTTTTACTCTGCATAACACTCCTATCAAGCTCAAAAATATTTGCGGCTGAAGGGGTCGGGTTAGTTTATCAAAGCGATTTATTATCGATTGGTGGCATGGGGGGGAGTCCCTTTCCTGTCATCAATTGTCCTAGTGGACAATTGATGACAGGGTTCGACTTTTATAATTCTAATTCTGGCGGTACGCTTGATGGTACTGCATTAAGAGGACGTTGCTCTACCGTTAATGTTTCTGGTGGTGTGGCGACATTAACTTTTAGTGGCGTGACTGCATGGGGAGGGCCGGCATCAGGTACTCTTTACACAGGTAATTGTCCTGCAAATCAAGCTGTAGTGGGAGTGGATGCTCAAACAACAAGTCACCCAGTAATGGGGTGGTTTCGTCTTTATTGTGCATCTGTGTCTTTTAATGGTGGAACAAATCAGTTAGAAATCGCAGCTGCACCAGCATCACCGTCCACAGGACTCATCGGACCTAGTCATCCATATACGGGTGGTACCTATTACGATCGTGTTGTTGCACCTGCAGGTCAGGCACTAGCGGGCTTTGATGGCCGTTCTGGAGCAGCATTAGATTTAGTCTCATTCAAAGCTTATTCTTTTGTTCAAGGTAGCTTGACGTTAAATGCCATTGTAAATCCTGGAGGTAGTGCAGTTCCTGGTGATTTTACGTTAATAGCCACAGATAGTGGAAGTGTGGCGGTAAATTTTAGCTCTGGTGATACGAGAGCTATGACGCCAAGTTCTTATACATTAAGTTGGAATGGTCCAGCAGGTTATACACTAAGTAACCTGAGTTGTGCGACGACATTTACATTAAACAACGGAGATGATGTTACCTGTACATATACATTTGATCCTCCACCTTCAATCAGTGGTTTCGTGTTTAATGATAATGGTGCTGGCGGTGGTACAGTAAGTAACGGTATCAAAGATGGAAGTGAAGCGGGTGTAGGTGTTGCGGTTCCCGTTGTTGCTTATAATGCAGCAACTGGACAGTGTTATGCAACTACAGCAAACCCTACAACAGGGGCATATACAATTTCCCCTCCAGTGACAGGTACTTACCAAGTTTATGAAGCCATTAATGAAACCAATATCGCATCACCGACCTGTCCTCCAACGCAACCAACCTTAAATACCTCAACTGGCTCTTACACTGGTGGCACTATTGGTGATCCTACTAATTTTAACTCTAGTTCTGCCAATGTTGTGTCTGTAACAGCTGGCGTTGCTACAAATGTGAACTTTGGTGATTTTGCCATAAATTCATTTCCGACATGTTCAAGTTTTGCTTATTTAAGTCAGAATAATGGGGGATTAAGGGAACTTAATACTGTTAGTTTAGCAACAGGAGCAATAAATAATTTAGCTCCATCAATTACTATTGGTGGTGGTGTCGGTTATTCAATGATAACCCAGACATTAATGGCAATATCTGGTACGAATTCAATTTCAATATTAGATGGCGCATATAATACTTATATATTACCAGTATCAAATGCAACCTGGCCAAGTGAACCAAATAATGGTGATATTGATGATGATGGAATTTTATATGCACATCGACTAGGAAACTTTTACCTTGTTGATTTAAATCCAAATAGTCCAAATTATTTAACTCAGGTTGGAGTATTACCTACTATTAATACTAATTATAACGATATTGCTATAAATCCAGTTGATGGTTTTATTTATACAGTAGCAAGTGATAGCTCCCGTACGTTATATCGTTTTGATCCAAATACAGGTACTCGCACAGATTTAGGAGTATTAACGACTATTCCAGATAGTGCTTATGGTGCAATGTATTTTGATAGTGACGGGTATTTATATATTGCAGAAAACGAATCTCCAGGGCGCATTTATCGTATTGATATTTTAGACGGTACAAAATCAGCGGGGAATTACACAGCGACATTATTTACGCAAACAAATGCAGAAGCTTTTGGTAATGATGGTGCTCGATGTCCTTATGCTTCAATTCCTCTAGATTGGGCAGATGCACCTACAGTTGATGGTTATGCGACTGAATTGGTGGATGATGGTCCTCGACATTTTATTGAGGCTGCTATTCCCTATTTAGGTACTAACTCTGCTGATGATGAAAGTGATGGTCAGCCAACAGCTACCGCTAACGGGGATGATACTAATGGCTTAACCCCTGATGATGAAGATGGCTTTACTCAACCGTCGATTACGACTGTACTCACAGGAGGCGATAATGTTGCTCTTAACGTTCCTGTAGTGACATCGGGTAATGATAACCTCTATGGTTGGATTGATTTCGACCTTGATGGGGTGTTCAGTAACGATGAAACTGCCACGGTTGCCGTGACCGCCTCTGGTAACAGTACTCTGAATTTCACCGTCCCTGCGGATGTGCAAATCTTTGATAGTTTTGCCCGTTTACGGATTTGTTCCAGTGGTGAAACCTGTAATCTTGCCACGGGTGCAGCCGGAGATGGTGAGGTGGAAGATCACCCTATCTCACTGATGCCACCGGGTGATTTATCCTTAATGCTTGATATGCAGCCGAGTGTTAATGCGACCTTGGGGATCCCATTTAATGTGGTGGTCAGTGTTGAAAATATGGGCACCACCCTCGCTTTAAATACCCAAGTTTATTTACCTATTCCTGCTGGTTACAGTTTCGTTAAAGCCTATGCTGGAGATGGGGTGACTGAAATTACAACGTATGATCCGGTCACTGGCATATTAGATGTGGGCACCGTTGGGTTTGGTTTTAATGATTATGCGGTGATCCGCTTAGCACCGCAGTCATTAACGGCCCCTGCGATTAACGCTGAAATTAGCCAAGCCAGTATCAATGATATTGATTCAACTCCGAACAATGGGTTTGGTAATGGCGAAGATGATACCGATGTAGTGACCCCGGTTATTACTAATACGCTACAGCCTAATGTGTGTGATGCACCTGTGGTGTATGAAGGGGGGGATGCTTACCTTGCCGCCAATGGTGAATA
>NZ_SSMG01000475.1 GCF_009873615.1 Photobacterium lucens | reverse complement strand
GTATTATTTATTGTCTTAAATCAAATCTTGGAGTATGTTGACAAGGTAAAATATAAAACGGCATTTAATTAGGATAGGAAATTCCTTCTTTTCTCACCTTAATTGAGCGGTTACAGTGCGTAAATTATTGTATTTATTTTGTGTAATATCATTTCCTTCATTAGCGACTATTGCTAATGAAACACCAGCTAAAGAACAGTTACTTAAGGTTAAGCAACTATATGAAAATCAAATAAATAAATGTCATCTGCTTGAGAATAGAGAACTTAGACCTATTCAAGATCCATGGCTTAAGTCACTACCATCGCAAAGAAAGAAAGTCGTATTAACAGAACTTAACAATGTAGCGATGAATCGATGTGTAATAAAGAAAGAAAAAGATTTCACATATCAATTAATGGATTACACAGCAAAAACAGGTGATAAGTTATTTTTAAATAGCTGGCTAATATTTAAATCAGCGATGTATAATGA
>NZ_SSMG01000474.1 GCF_009873615.1 Photobacterium lucens | reverse complement strand
AAGAAAGGATAAGAGTCCGATGTCATATAAAATCCACCACGCTTAATTTGTAAAAAAAAGTAATTAATTATTTATATTATTAGTAATTTATTTTTTAGAACTTAGTAACAAAACGGACCTTTAATACAATTACAAAAGTTAATAAACGATTAACCACAATATTAATACAAGTATTAATGCATCAAATATCACACAAATTATTAACGAAGAGCATTAAAATAAAACACAACCTCAAACATAACCCAGTTCAAAATTTTCACATTACCTTTATCGTAAACCTCATTTTTTAACGTTTTATTGATTTAGTTTCTGATATTTTTATTTTTATTCCGTTTAGAGTGCTCTTTATTACTCCTATTAAGTGGTTAGAAGCGATATGACAACAATCAATCAAGAGCGCCTTATCTCTCATTTTATTGAGCTAGTAAAAATCGATAGTGAATCTGGTAATGAAAAAACCATTGCCGAATCGTTAGCTGAACAACTTGGTGTACTTGGTTTTAGTGTTACCAAACTGCCAGTTCCTGAAGCGATTTCAAACGGCTTCAATATCTACGCCAAGCTTCAAGGTGAATTAGATGACAGCATCGTTCTTAGCTGTCATATGGATACAGTAACACCAGGTAATAATATTGAGCCAATCATCGAAGACGGTGTGATCCGCTCTAAAGGCGACACCATTTTAGGTGGTGATGATAAGTCTGGTATTGCAGCCATTATGGAAGCCGTACGCACTATCCAAGAGCAAAACCAAGCCCATCGCACCATTGAACTCGCTTTTACAGTGCATGAAGAAGGTGGTCTACAAGGCTCGAAGCACTTCGATATGTCACATATCACTGCCAACAAAGCAATCGTGCTAGATTCAGGCGGTGCCATTGGTGCAATTGTAACTAGCGCACCGGGTCAACAAAGTCTAAAAGTCACCATTAAAGGAAAACCTGCACACGCGGGGCTTGCACCAGAAGAAGGGATCAACGCCCTAACGGTAGCATCAGATGCGATCATGAATATGAAACTGGCACGTATTGATAGCGAAACAACCGCCAACATTGGTGTGGTTTCTGGCGGTCAAGCCACAAATATCGTTATGCCAGAGCTGTACCTTGCCGCAGAAGCACGCTCATTGAATGATGATAAACTGGCTGCGCAAGTAGATCACATGGTGGAAGTATTTAATCAAACTGCTGAGAAACACGGTGCGCAAATTGATATTCAATCAAACCGCGCTTACAACGCTTACTCTATTGCAGATAACGATCCACACGTTGAAGACATCATGGCAAGTTTCACCCTAATGGGCTTAACGCCATTTACTAAATCAACAGGTGGCGGTAGTGATGCAAACATCTTCAATGAGAAAGGTTTGAAAACAGTTAACCTTTCAACGGGGATGAGCAAGGTTCACACCACTGAAGAGTTTATTACCGTTGAAGATATGACCAACATTACTGAATTTTTATACACTTACTTGACTAAAAAGTAAGACAGCAACGTCTATAATTTAACATAATAGATAATGACAACCTCAAGCCTGCACCATTTACCATGCAGCTTGAGGTTTTTTATAACCACAAATTTTGACCCACTATTAACATTTGCCGCTCAGTTATTCAGATATTATTCATCTACGTTGTGCCATGATACGGGTGCTTAATGAATAGATGTAGGATGACTGCGATGAAATCTAACCAGAATAACGCCATTGATAAAGACACAATGATCACTGCGTTAAACGAATGCTACCGTCGTCTGAACGAAGCTGGCTTAACGGTAAAAGACCTTTCTAAAGAAGGCTTTACCCTACTTTTCCAATCTGCTTATAAATCAGTGACAGCCAATTAATTCACTTTTACTAGTACATGTTTCCGTAAACTTAGAAAGAATATTCAGAAAATATTCAGGATGAACAGTTGGATGAATTCTCTTCAAAAAAATGACGTTAAGCATTAGCTTTAACGTCATTTTTTGTATGAACATTTAATCTAACAGCGAGAGCAAGTTAATTAACCACGATAATAACGCTGTGGCACAAATGGCATCTTTTCAATGGTCATTGGCAGCTTCTTACCGCGCACTTCCGCAAACACCACCTCACCCAACTGATTGGCTTCAGTAACAATATACCCCATAGCAACAGGCATGCCTTTAGTCGGACCAAAAGTACCACTGGTTACAATGCCAATTTCATTATCATCAGCATCAAACAATTTAGTGCCTTCACGCACAGGCGCTTTAGATTGCCCCACTAACCCAATACGTTTACGTGACGCTTGTTTATTCGTGATTTGCTCTAGAATGATCTCAGCGCCCGGAAAGCCCCCTTCACGCTCGCCACCAGCACGACGAACAGGCGTAATTGCCCACAATAAACTGGCTTCAAACGGTGTAGTCGTCGGATCAAGATCATGACCGTATAAACATAACCCACACTCTAAACGCAATGAATCACGGGCTCCTAAACCAATCCACACCACATCATTAAAAGCCAACAACTTACGAGCAAAGGCTTTTGCTTGATCACTCGGTACAGAGATTTCATAGCCATCTTCGCCCGTATAACCAGAACGACTGACGTAACATTCAACGCCCATTAGTTCAATATGTGCCGCATCCATAAACACCATATCCGCAACCGCAGGGTTGAGTTCAGCTAATACAGCAGCGGCTTTTGGTCCTTGTAATGCCAGCAAAGCACGATCTTCAATCACTTCAAGCTCAACACCATCGGTTAAATTGGCTTTAAGATGGGCAATGTCTTGTTCTTTACAGGCAGCATTGACCACCAGGAATAAGTGATCACCGAAGTTTGTCACCATCAAATCGTCTTCAATACCACCTTGAGGATTGGTAAATAATGCATATCGCTGTTTACCAACTGGTAAATCAATAATATCGACAGGGACTAGACTCTCAAGAAACGCAGCCGCTTTGTCACCTTTCAAACGCAGTTGTCCCATGTGCGAAACATCAAACAAGCCCGCAGCATCACGGCAATGAATGTGCTCTTTCTTTACCCCTAATGCATATTGCACTGGCATATCATAACCGGCAAAAGGCACCATTTTTGCGCCCATTTCAACATGTAGGCTGTATAGCGGGGTTTGCTTAAGTTGTTGCGACATAATTGCACTCCGTTTGTAAATTGGTATCCATCAACGTGGTTAAACTTTCAAAGCTGCGATGACTAAGAAGCGGTAACCCATAAGATCAACGCATCATCTTCACTGATCGATGTCAGCATATGCCCCATAGTGGCATCGTAATAAACCGAATCACCTTCTGTTAAATTAATGGGTTCGTAAAATTCTGAGAAAAACGTGATCTCACCTTTTAGTACCAATAAGAACTCTTCGCCATCGTGACGGATCCAATCACCATAATCATCAAACGAACGAGCACGGACATAAGATTTAAATGGCATCATTTTCTTATTGGTAAGCTGAGTCGCAAGCAGTTCATGTTCATAAGTCGAGGTAGGATGTGGTCGCCCTTCACCACAGCGAGTAATATCACGACGACCTGTCGCTGTTATGGTTTGTGGCGGCTCAAATAACTGTGGAATATCAATCGCCAACCCTGCGGCTAATTTTTGCATGGCTTGAAAGGTGGGTGAAATCTGCTCGTTTTCTATTTTCGATAAGGTTGAGCGTGCAAGCCCGGTCAGTTTACTGGCTTCTTCTAAGGTTAAACCGTGAGAGACTCGGATCTCTTTCAAACGCTCACCTAGCTTCAAAGGCGCAATAGGTTGCGATGCCTGCTCTTTTGCGACACGCATGGATGGATAGATGTCTTGGATCTGTTCCTCTGCCATATTGCTTCCTTCTCAATCCCTTTTCGATTAACTCAATCACGAGATATATCAATCATAGTTTCCTATAGGAAACTTAATAAAACCTAGCTCACAAAGTCACAATATTTTTAAAATAATGTTACCTATAAGGCATACTTTATTGCAATTTAACCCTATAACTAAGCGATAACATGAGTTTTATTCGTGATTAAACGCAATTTTTAACTAAATTTAAACTAAGTACAACCATTAGCGCAACAATCAAACATGACAAATAGCAAACGTTTGCGTAGAATCACACAAAACAAATTAAAAACGTGTTCCACTATAAGAAACTTTGTATCAATACATTTTTATCGGTGAGTTAAGGAGTACAAACATGGAATCAACACTAAAGTATACCAGTAGCCACGAGTGGGTCCGTGACAACGGTGATGGCACGGTAACTGTAGGTATTTCTGATCATGCGCAAAGTTTATTAGGCGATGTGGTTTTTGTTGATCTTCCTGAAGTGGGTGACACAACAGATGCAGGCGATACGTTCTCTTTAGTCGAATCAGTAAAAGCGGCATCTGATATCTATGCCCCAGTCACAGGTGAAATTGTTGCAATTAACGAAGATCTTGAAGATAGCCCAGAGCTGGTGAATGAAGAGCCTTATGAAGGTGGCTGGATTGCAACAATCAAACTCAGTGATGCTGATGAACTGGCTGAATTAATCGATTCAACAGCTTATCTTGCTTCTATCGAAGAAGACTAATTCATAACAACAAAGATCGATCCCATGCTCGATCTTTGTTTATCTAGCGTTAACTCATCATTAATGAAACCGTTAGCGCTTATGTGAAAACGTACAACGTTCAGGAAAGAACCATGACCAATACTACTTTTCTACAAACACTCAGTGACGATAACTCTTTTGCTCATCGTCATAATGGCCCTAATGCCAACGAACAACAACGTATGCTAGAAACTATCGGTGTCGGTAGTATTGACCAACTTATTGCGCAAACCGTGCCCGCTTCCATTCGCCTCTCCTCGCCGATGGAACTGCCACCAGCTCAAAGTGAAGCCGCTATGCTTGCCGATCTGAAGCAAATTGCCCGTAAGAACATTATTAACAAAAGTTATATTGGTCAGGGTTACTACAACACCTTTACCCCTAACGTCATTCTTCGCAATGTATTAGAAAACCCAGGTTGGTACACCGCTTACACCCCTTACCAGCCAGAGATCTCGCAAGGTCGTTTAGAATCATTACTGAACTACCAACAAATGATCATGGATTTAACCGCGATGGAGCTCGCCAATGCCTCACTGTTAGATGAAGCAACAGCAGCAGCAGAAGCCATGACTTTATGTAAGCGTGCAGGTAAAAATAAAAGTAATGCGTTTTTCATCTCAACGGATCTTCATCCACAAACCATTGATGTGGTCGTCACACGAGCTAAATACGTCGGCTTTGAAATCATCACAGGTAGCGCAGAAGAATTAGCGCAACACGATGTATTCGGTGCTTTATTACAATACCCTGCCAGCAACGGTGAATTGCTTGATCTCACCGACATCATTGCAGCGGCTCATGAGAAGAAAACATTAGTGGCTGTGGCATCGGATCTATTGGCATTAACCGTACTAAAAGCACCGGGTGAAATGGGTGCAGATGTTGTTATCGGTAGTGCGCAACGCTTTGGTGTACCAATGGGCTTTGGTGGTCCACACGCTGGCTTTATGGCAACAAAAGATAAGCACAAGCGTACGATGCCGGGGCGTGTGATTGGCGTATCGAAAGATGCCAAAGGCAATCAAGCGCTGCGTATGGCAATGCAAACTCGTGAGCAACATATCCGCCGAGAAAAAGCGACATCTAACATTTGTACCGCCCAAGCTCTGCTTGCCAACATGGCGGCATTTTATGCTCTCTATCATGGTCCTGAAGGCTTAAAGAAAATCGGTCGTCGTGTACACCACTTCACAGCTGTATTAGCATCAGGCTTAACCAACAACGGTTTCGAGCTAGAAAACCAACACTTCTTTGATACTTTAACCATCAAAACTGGTGTTCAAACTGACGCTTTATATCAAAAAGCCCTCGATGCTGGCGTTAACCTTCGCAAATACAGCGATAAGCTAGGCGTAAGTATTGATGAAACCACCCTTGCAGCAGACATCGAACAACTACTTAGCTTGTTTACCAATCAAGAGCTAAAAGTGTCGATGTTCAGTGATGACATTGCCGCCGATGAGTTTGCCGCCATTCCACCAGCGTGTCGTCGTAGCAGTGAATACCTCACGCACTCTGTGTTTAATCGCTACCACAGCGAAACACAAATGATGCGTTACATGAAGCAGCTAGAAAACAAAGACTACTCATTAACTCACGGCATGATCCCGCTAGGTAGCTGTACCATGAAGCTCAATGCCGTCGCTGAAATGATACCTGTTACTTGGCCTGAATTTGGACAGCTACACCCATTTGCACCAGCAACGCAAACCCTTGGCTATCAAGAACTCGCAACCAAGCTATCAGACATGCTGTGCTCAATTACAGGTTATGATGCGTTCTCACTACAGCCGAACTCTGGCGCACAAGGTGAATACGCAGGCTTAATTGCGATTCAACGTTACCATGAAGCGAATGGCGATACTCACCGTAATGTTTGTTTAATTCCTAGCTCGGCACACGGTACTAACCCAGCATCGGCTGCCATGGTTTCAATGAAAGTGGTCGTGGTCGGTTGTGATGAGCTAGGTAATATCGATATTGATGATCTGAAAGCGAAAATCGACCAACACCGTGATGCGCTGTCGTGCATTATGATCACCTACCCATCAACTCACGGTGTGTATGAAGAAGCAGTGCAAGAAGTGTGTGATCTGGTACATGCTGCTGGCGGTCAGGTTTACCTTGATGGTGCTAACATGAACGCCCAAGTGGGTTTAACCAGTCCGGGCTTTATTGGCTCTGATGTTTCTCACCTAAATCTACACAAAACCTTCTGTATTCCACACGGTGGTGGCGGCCCAGGTATGGGACCTATTGGCGTAAAATCACACCTTGCCTCCTTCCTACCGGGACATGTTGAAGGTTCAAATACACACGAACTGCAATATGCGGTTTCTGCGGCCGCACTAGGATCTGCGTCGATTCTGCCGATCTCTTATGCCTACATTGCCATGATGGGTACACAAGGCTTAACCCAGGCAACCGAGCTTGCGATCTTAAATGCAAACTACGTGATGGAACGCCTACGCCCACACTACCCAGTGCTTTACCGTGGTACTAAAGGTCGTATTGCTCACGAATGTATTATTGATCTGCGTCCTATTAAAGAAGCGTCCGGCATTTCAGAAGAAGATGTGGCAAAACGTTTAATGGACTACGGCTTCCACGCCCCAACCATGTCGTTCCCTGTTGCTGGCACATTAATGATTGAGCCGACAGAATCTGAAGATCTTGCTGAGCTTGATCGCTTCTGTGATGCGATGATCGCCATAAAAGAAGAGATCAACCTTGTGCAATCTGGCGAATGGTCATTAGACGATAACCCACTGGTTAACGCCCCACACAGCCAAGTAGATATGATGGAGCAAGAATGGCAACACGCTTATAGCCGTGAAGTGGCTTGTTTCCCATCTGCACACACCAAAGCGGCGAAATACTGGCCGAGTGTCAACCGTGTCGATAACGTATTTGGGGATCGCAATTTAGTGTGTTCATGCCCGAGTATTGAGAGCTACATCGAGGACTAACCACCTGTTTTAGAAAATAAAATTTGCACACTAGACTACAATTAGTTCAAACATCAGAATGGATGGACTAATTGTAGCTAGACGTAGAAAATTAGAATCCTTTGCTAATTTTGAGCAGGTATTAAAACTAATCGAGCCATCAATAAACTCGCTTTAGATACTGGCATGCTTGGGGACTTACCCTGACAACGCTAATCAATGATAAAAATTTTATCCTTTCATATTAATCGTAATGAGAATTGATTGCATTTAATGGTGCTGTTACTTATCCTGTGAAATCCCGGTTAGCAGAGATAAGCACTATCCAATGCGTGATCATTCGTTCTTTGAACATCTGTTTAAACATTCCAAACAGGTCACCCCATATCTAGATGGAGAATTAAGCCCCTTTACAGCTAGTGATCCGTCGCTAATTCATCTTGGTCATCCTTGCTCACAATCTATTTACGAACTCTATTTAAGCCTAGAGAAAGAACACCCAGAAGCTGGCGCTCCTTACTGGTTGACCCGTACATGGACTCTACTCTGCTGGCAACCGATTTATATCGCATTTATCTCCATTTACGCCTGTAGAGGTTTGCCAGACCTGACCACAATGGTGCAAAAGGTTCAGCCAAGGTTTATTAGCGGCTTTCAATTTGAATCATCAGACTTTTCTCAAGGCACAGAGTCAGAGCTGATTGAGCTGGCAGGTAAACAACTGGTTGAACTATTTGAATACTTCCGAAACGAGATGAGTCAGTGGACCCGTATCCGACCCGGATTTACGCGTCATTTGCTCGCCGATGGTGTACTTGGCTGCATAGTCAAACTTCATCAGTTAGCCCCTGCTTTAGGTGAAGAGTACCTGATGCAACAAGCTCGACTGTGGTTACATTCCTGCCAGCTACCAGAAAAACTGCTTAATACTCTTAGCTATGATCCTCACTCAAACAGTCTGAAGCTGGTTCGAACTAGTTGCTGCCTAGTGTATAAATGCCATTGCCGTAAGCTATGCAGTAACTGCCCAAGGCATCCTGATAATAAAAGCTAAGCGGTTTTTATCTCCTTCTCCTGTGGTCGATTCACCGCTAGATAAGCAATCAACACAATTAGCGCGGAAAAGCTAATACACAAATAAATGGGATAGTTGGCGGAGATGCTTGCAGTCACCGCCATTAATGACGCCACACCGTAACCCATAGTGTGGAACATCGAGATGTAACCTGCCACTGCGCCCGGGTGGTCGCGCTGCTGCTCGGTCGCCAAGCTAGTATATGCTGGTACAAGTAACGCTGCGCCACAGGCAGCCAGCGTCATCGCTACGCCAAACGTCCAGATATTGGCAGTAAGAAACAGAGTAAATCCAACCAATAACAGCACAGAACCAATTCGATACATAGATAGTGACGTGAGCTTTTTCTTTTTTATCACCAATATTTGAGTAACAAACGTGCACGCAGCACTGATAGTCAAAAGTACTCCAATAGCATCACTAATGTGCCCGGTACTCCACTGTGTCACAGCGCCAATTAATGGAGAGAAGCTGTATTGCAGCAACGCGATCGCTGCGCACAATAACAGTCCACTGAACAAATATGGCAGCAGCTTTCTTTGCGGCAACCAAGGCAAAGACTCTTTCTTAATTTCAGATTTTGCATCAACCAGTGGCGAAGGAAGCATCATGGCAGCGACCAGTGCCACGCAGGGCAGCGCCACCATTACCATCAACGGCGCATAGGGAGACAGCTTTAACACCAGAATTGAAATTAGTGGACCAATCAACCGACCCGCACTCAAACCGATGCTAACCGAAGTTATGGCTTGTAGCCGATTCTCTTCACCGCACAGCAGAATTGCCCAGTGCTGACTGGCAGGAACCATGCCTGAAACTGTACACCCATAAATCACTCGCGCCAGCAGAAGCCCAACCAAACAGAGACTGACCAGTGCTTCATTCGTATGGCTGACAAAAGCAAACACACTGAGTAACAAAAAGCTAAGCGCCATACCTGCCAGTGCTCTCACCACGACGATCTTAGGTCCATGACGATCGCTGTAACGTCCCCAATAAGGAGCCGAAGGGAGAAACAGTAAGCTACCGACTGCAATAAGAATTGACCAAGTCGACAAACTAAATGCGGACTGCTCAACCAGAAAAGGCAAAGAGACCAGTAAGCCATTTTGCCCAACCCCCATTAAGGCAGCCGCAAGGCCAATGACACCCAACTGGGCGGTTTTATTTTGTGTGACTGACATCATATTGAAAACACTATAGGCGCAATTGAAAGTGAAGTATGGCTAGAGAACTCCACACTCACGAATGATTATGAAAATAATTATCATTTTTATTTCTTTGTGTTAACATTACCGCTTCGTAATCAATAACACAACTTGATATTCCGCCATGTACCAACTTGTCGACGCGTCGTTTGAAATCGATGATAAGACCATACTATCCCCTACTAACTTGACTTTCGCTCAAGGAGAGATCACCACTCTGTTAGGTCATAACGGTTGTGGTAAGTCGACCCTGATTAAACTCTTAAGCAGGCAAAATACGCCAAGTCATGGCAAGGTATTGTTCCAAAAAGAGCAAATATCTTCCTATAGTCACCTAGAGTTTGCCCATCAAGTTGCTTATCTGCCTCAGCATCCGCCTGTTACAGATGGCGTAACAGTGCGAGAACTTGTCTGTTTCGGTCGTTATCCATGGAAAGGGGCTTTTGGACGCTATAGCCAACAAGATTACGCCATCGTAGAGTCAGCTATTAATAAAGTAGGTCTGAGTAATCTGGCCGAACGATATGTAGCGACCTTATCCGGTGGTGAGAGACAGCGCGCATGGGTAGCTATGCTGCTTGCCCAACAAAGCCAGTGCATCTTACTCGATGAGCCTACTTCTGCGCTCGATGTCGCCCACCAGCATGAATTACTCGCATTAATCCGCGAACTGAATCAGTCATTAGGTCTGACCGTGATTATGGTATTACATGACGTCAATATGGCTGCCAAATTCAGTGACCGCTTAATCGCCCTTCACTCAGGCAAAGTGATTGCCTCGGGGACTCCAAAAGAACTGATGACACCAGATACGCTGCGAAAGATTTACGGTATGGAACTAGCACTGTTTCATCACCCTGCAACGGGTCAGCCAATAAGTTATATCCCTTAACCCCAAAAGGAATTCATTGTGAAAAAGTTAGTCGTGATGCTGTGTGCCGCTTTCGTATCTGCTCAAAGTTACGCAATAGAGATTACCCATGAAATGGGGGTTAGCACTTTTGAACAGTCACCCCAAAATGTGGTTGCGTTAGATTGGGCGCTTACTGAAACCGTACTTAGCTTAGGTATTAAGCTAAAAGGTGTCGCCAATCTTCATGGATATCAGCAATGGGTAGTAGAACCAGAACTAAGCCCAGAGGTCATTGATGTAGGCTCGCGCAGAGAACCTAACCTTGAACTACTGAGTGAACTTAAGCCTGACGTAATACTGATCAATAAACATATGGCCGCAGCTTACCAACCTCTTAGCCAGATCGCTCCTGTCCTTGTATTCACTATCTATAGTGAAGAGAAACAGCCGCTAAAATCAGCAGAGTCCATTACTCGCTCATTAGGCCTGCTATTCGACAAGCAACAGCAAGCAGAAATGGTGATTAGTCAGACGCGCCAACGTCTGGCTGAAAACGGTCGTAAAATCCTGTCCGCTGGTTCCGCACAAAAACCGGTTATTTTTGCTCGTTTCATCAACGACAAGACACTCCGTGTCCATAGCAAAGGCTCTTTAGCTCAAGACACGATTGACGCAATGGGAATACGCAATGACTGGACTGAAACCACAAACATGTGGGGATTCACGACTACCGGAACTGAAAAGCTTGCCGAACACCAAGGTGCCAACGTCATACTTTTTGGCCCGCTTAAGGAGAAAGAGCGTAAACAGCTTAACCAGTCGCCACTTTGGCAGGCAATGGAGTTTACACGCAGTGACTCAGTCTATGAACTTCCGCCAATCTGGACGTTCGGCGGCCTTATCGCTGCACAACGTTTCAGTGACCATATCACTCAACAGTTAGTTAAACCTTAATGGACGCAAGCAATATCGCGCAAGGCAGTAGCCAAAACGTCAATATCAAACCTATTCTACTCACCATCACTGTTATGGCGCTGGTTAGTGGGCTACTGCAAGTGACCGCTCCCTATTCACAGGGAATCAATTTAATCTGGCAATCGCTGTTTCACTTCGATTCGACCAACTATCAACATATCATTACCCATTACACTTACCTGCCAAGGCTAGCTGTAGCGCTGATTTGCGGCTTCGCACTGGCGGTTTCTGGCTGCGTGATGCAGTTTGTATTGCGTAACCCAATCGCCTCTCCGACTACACTTGGTGTCGCAGCAGGAGCCGAGTTCGGTATGATGCTCGGTCTGTTACTTCTCCCTGCTACTAGTGTAATTCCTAATTTTTTCCCGGCCTTTATCGGTGGCTGCTTCGCTACAGGACTGGTTTTTCTCCTAAGCGCTAGCAGAGGGTTTTCACCATTACATATGGTTCTGGCCGGTCTAGTGGTCAGCCTGTTCCTTGGTTCGGTTAACACCATGCTATTGCTATTGCATGAGCAACGTTTAACAACTGTTTTTGTCTGGGGTGCGGGAGTACTCAACCAAAATGACTGGTCTAGCACCCAGATACTTTTACCGCTTGTTACCCTTCCCACTATCCTACTGTTGATACTGCAGAGACCTCTGTCTGTGCTTCAGTTCGGTGACAATGTTGCCACTTCCTTAGGGGTCAATATCAAGCAGATTAAATTGCTTTGCCTATCGCTGGCCATTTTTATTACCGCGGCGGTCGTCAGTGAAGTCGGTCTGATTGGCTTTATCGGTATCGTTGCACCAGCAATAGCGAGAATGCTGGGTGCGCGAACACTTGCAAAACAGATTGTTGTCAGTGGCTTAGTCGGCAGTCTACTGCTATTGATTGTCGATCTTATCATTCAGCCTTTCTCTGGTGTCGGAGGAGAATTACTCCCCACTGGAGCAATGACCGCCCTCATTGGCGCACCATTTTTACTCTGGTTATTGCAACGAACCAAACTTCAATCAGACCTCAAAGCTCGCACCGATTCGGTAGGCCAGTATAGAACCATTGACGCAACCAAAATCACTACCGTGCTTGTTTGTGTTCTATTGGCTGCTGTCATCATCGCTTTAATGGTCGGCAAAACTCCGTCAGGCTGGAGCACAACACTCACAGCGTCGCTGTTTGATCTTAGAGCACCACGGATCATGGTCGCGCTACTAGCAGGGATCGGGCTGGCTTTTGCTGGCACAGTGATTCAACGTATATCTAATAATCCAATGGCTAGCCCTGAAGTACTGGGGATCAGCTCTGGCGCGGCATTGGCTCTGGTTCTAGGCACTCTGACCGGCGTAGCGGTTGAACGGGAACAACAAATGCTGCTCGGTACCCTTGGGGCTGCTTCAGTAACAGGCATAGTCTGGTTAATGGGTAGACGACACAATTTCGCCCCAACCCAAACTTTATTGACGGGTATCGCACTAAGCGCAGGACTGGATGCCCTACTAAGAATTGCCATGAGCTCAGGACACGACAACGCCGCAGCCCTGCTTACTTGGCTGTCAGGCTCAACCTACTTAGTCAATCTTAGTGACATTTTGCTATTAGCTAGCGGTGTCTGCCTTGTTGGCATTCTGGCTCTCTCGCTTCACCGCTGGGTTACGCTTGTCAATCTTGGTGAAGTGACTGCCACTAGCCTCGGCCTCAACGCGACCATGGTCAGATTAGTGTTGCTGCTTATCGTTGCGGCGTTAACAACCCTGTGCACCATAGTCATTGGCCCACTAAGCTTTATTGGCTTACTAGCACCACATATGGCGCGTTCACTCCATCAATATCGCGCGATACCGCAAATGCTCACAGCAGCACTTCTAGGTGCAATCATTATGGTCACGGCTGACTGGATAGGCAGAACACTATGGTTCCCTTGGCAATTCCCTGCTGGACTATTAGCCTCGCTGATCGGTGGAGGTTACTTCCTCTATTTAATGAGGAAATAGCTGCGAATAGTCACGAAACAGCCATTAAGTTGTACATATGCGGAGGTCTAGATATAGACCTCCGTAGTGCTGCTATATCATAAAAACTTATTTATAAATTCAATAGTTAGACGCTTGTTAACATTTTCGACAAATTATTAAAAAATAGTTGATCGTGCGAATGATAATAATTAGCATTCGCAGTGTCGATTTAATTAATAATAATTTGAGAAAGAAAATGAGTCGTAAAAACAATCAGCTCAACCCAGAGAACTCAAACCAGCAGGTCAGCAATAATGATCCAGCCTTGGCTTGTTTTCTCAACTCTCTCGCCCGAGAAAGTCATACCGTTAAAATCGAATCACATCCGCAAGGTTACACATATCAGTTACCACTATCAGGTGAACGAATCATTCACATTCCACTCAGCTACTTTTCGCAATTAGGTAGTCACGAGTACCAGCTACCTGCCCTGCTACTTAGTGGTGACTCGGTCACGACATTATCCGTTAATCAGCTTATCGAATTGCTGGTGTCTGAACCTGCGATTGTTGGATTCATCAGTGAAGAACAGAAACAGATCTTCGTGACTCGTGTGCTGGAAAGCCAGCGCAACACAGCTCAAGGCATCCAACATTCTCCTTATCAAACCCGACTCTTTACCGACAAACTGGACTTCAAAACCGCAGAACAAGGTTTATTAATAGGTCATTCATTCCACCCAGCACCGAAAAGTCGAGAACAGTTTAGTCTTGAAGATGCCAAAGTTTACTCTCCAGAACTTGGCGGTCAGTTCCAGCTCTACTGGCTAAGCGTTGATAACCAACTTATAGCCCAAGGAAGTTCAGCTGGTGTCTCATGCCAACAGCGTATGTCAGAGCTGGTCGCTCATGAGCCACAACTACAACACGCGTTAACCGAAGCTATCGCACAAAACAAAAGCCTGCTGCCAGTCCACCTTTGGCAATGGAGCGTAATGGCTAATAACCCGTCGATAGAGCAATACCTCAAGACAGGTCAACTGAATAACCTTGGTCAAATCGGTGCCAACTGGTATCCAACCTCTTCAACCCGTTCGCTTTACGCGCCTTCACTGCCTTATATGCTTAAGTTCTCTCTAAGCGTAAAGTTGACCAACTCAATTCGTAACCTGTCGCTTAAAGAAGTGATTCGCGGCACACGTCTCAATGACTTGTTCCAACAAGACATTCTTGATCAGCAGCTTGGTAAAGGCTTTGGTTTCCAACTGATGCAAGAGCCAGCTTATATCGGCCTTAAAGATAGTCAGGGAAAAATCATTAACGAGAGTCTTGTGGTATTCAGGGACAACCCTCTCGAAGATAACCCCGAGCAGGAAGCGGTGGTTCTCGCGACATTAACTCAGCAAAACCCTTATGGTGGCTCCAGCTTGGTGGCCGAGCGAATTCGCCATTACGCGGAGCAAAACAATCTGTCACATCAACAAGCTGCGAAGCTGTGGTTTGAGGCTTTCTGTACCCACTGTGTCGTGTCTCTTTTCCACTTACAGGCGAACTTCGGCATTGTTTTCCTCGCCCACCAGCAAAATATTGTGATGCAACTAGAGCAAGGTTTCCCCGTCGGCATGTACTACCGAGATTGTCAGGGAACGGGGTATACAGATCTTGCACTGCAGCGCTTCGGCAGCCTGCTCGGTGATGAGAAAGAGACGCTAGAAAACTACTGGAACCAAGAGAAAGTCGATCGCTACTTCGCTTACTACCTAATTATCAACTCTACCTTCAACGTTATCTCAGCAATCTGTGCCAACCTCGATGTGCAAGAGTCACAGCTCATCGAAATTCTTCACAACAAGCTCACTGCTTTGCTGCAAAGCGGTGTTAATGATGATCGCTGTCTGAACTATGTACTGAACAGTGAATCATTGTGTTGCAAGGGCAACTTCTTCTGCTACCTGCAGAACTTTAACGAGAACTCAATTCCCGATCCGGCAGTCATTTACTTTGATCTGCCTAACCCTCTTGCTCGCGTCAAGGAAGTCGCACATGTCTAATTTTACAACTTTTAACTATCAAGATAACCCAACTCCCAACGTGCACGTTATCATCCAGAACAGTGACCTAGAGCACTCAGACTTATTCAAAACGTTGGTTAACGAACTTGACCAACTGTTTAGCTTGCACAAACAGCTAAAGTCAATTTCTATTACCAGCGACGACCTGCAGGTAGAGCAACGACTTGAACAAGAGTTCCCTATTATCAAGGGTGAGCTTTATCGCAGCTGTTTTTATCAGTTGCCGCTGTTTTGGCATCGCCACAAAACTTCAACCCCTTTCCCAAAGCGTTTAGTTCAGTCTAACGACCAATACCGACATCACCCTTTAAGGCCGTCAAAGCCCGAAGGTTGCGTTTATCAGAGATATGACGTTGATGCTGAGTTGGAAGTAAGCTTCCGTACCATCGATATCGACAAGGATCTAGCTCAGTTTACTCGTTGGATGAACGATCCGCGCGTGGCCCATTTCTGGGAACAAGCATGGAGTGAAGAAAAACTAGCAGCGTTCCTTCAACAACGCGTGGCAGATCCTCATATTATTCCACTGATTGGTGAGTTTAACGGGCAACCTTTTGGCTATGTGGAAGTTTACTGGGTGGCAGAAGACAGACTCAGCCCTTACTTCGACGTACAAGACTTTGATCGAGGCATTCACCTGCTTGTCGGTGAACAACAGTTCCGTGGTCCTAAGTTCTTTAACACTTGGATGAAAGGGATCAGCCATTATCTGTTCATCGATGACGTACGAACTCAGCGCATCGTTCTCGAACCGAGATCAGATAACCAACGCCTGTTTAATCGCATCCTACCTTTCGGCTACCAAAAGTGTTTTGAGTTTAACTTCCCACACAAACGTTCAGCTTTATTGATGATGACACGTGACCGTTTCTTCTCGGAGCAGTGGTAATGGAACAGATAGCGCTACATAAATACTGGCTGCAGGCTAACCAGAAAATGGTCGCCAAGATCATCAGTGAATTTGCGTATGAACAGGCGTTTCGTTTCGAGCAAGATACGCAGGGTTATACACTAAAGCTAGCCAATCAAGTCAGCTACCAATTCCAAGGTAGTGAAAACATTTGGGGTCAGGTTCTGATTGAACCTAGTTCCATTATCCGCCAGCCTCAACAGAGTATTTCCGCAGCCCTATTAATGCGCGACTTACAATCTCTGCTCAACATGACTGATGACGCATTCGCCGAGCACTTAGAGGATCTAAATGCGACTCTACTCGGCGACTGTAAATTGATGCAGCGTAAAGAAGCACTGACCGCTCGCGATTTAGCACTTCTCCCGTGCGAGCAGCAACAGACCTACTTCGACGGTCACCCTAAATTTGCCTTTAACAAAGGTCGACGCGGCTGGAACAGTGATGATTTAAAGCTCTACGCACCAGAATCAGAACGCGCTTTCCAACTTGGCTGGGTAGCCGTGGAACATTCCATTCTGCAACTTGCAACTAACGATAGCGTCAGCTGGCAAGAGCTACTTAACGCATCAATGAATGAATCAGATCGCAAAACCATGGATAGTATTGTCTCTTCCTATGGGGTTGATATTGCAGACTACAGCTATGTTCCTGTTCATCCGTGGCAATGGACTAACAAGCTGTCGCTGCTGTTCATCCGTGAAATGGCTGAGAAGAAACTGATCTACCTCGGCAAGTTTGGCGATCAGTTTCTGCCACAACTCTCATTACGAACGTTAAGTAACATCACTCGACCTGACAGCTACGACATTAAGCTGCCACTCACGATCATGAACACCTCATGCTACCGAGGTATTCCCGGTCGCTACATTCTTGCAGGCCCTACTGCATCTGACTGGATCGAATCGGTGTTTAGTTCAGATCAACTACTGATTGAAAAGCAAGCTGAAGTTCTTCAGGAACCCGCCGCAGCCTTTGCCGCTCAGGCCGATTATCAGTTACTAGCACAGGCACCTTATCGCTACCACGAACTGCTTGGCGTTATCTGGCGTGAATCTGCAGCTTCAAAGCTCAAACAAGGTGAGCAGGCAATTCTGATGGCGGCATTAATGGAAAGCGACAATCAGGGTAATTCGCTTATTGCAGAATACATTGAACGTTCAGGCGTCTCTGTTGCTACGTGGTTAAGTAAAATGTTCGATGCAGTCGTTATTCCTTACTACCACCTGTTGTGTAAATACGGTGTCTCTCTCATCGCTCACGGGCAGAACGTCACTCTGATATTAGAGAACGATCTGCCAAAGCGCATTTTACTCAAAGATTTTCAGGGTGACATGCGTCTGGTTGATAGCGATTACCCAGAGCAGGCCACGCTTAAGTCGAGCGTAAAAGGGGTAACAGTGCGTCTAGAAGAAGAGTTGATCATCCACGATCTACAAACTGGACACTTCGTTACCACACTACGTTTTATTTCGCCTTTAGTCGCTAAGCTCGGCTTCTCAGAGTCGCAATTCTACGCCCTGTTGGGTCAGCGAATCAAAGCCTACATGGCACAGCAGCCTGACTATCAACACCGATTTAAAAAATTCGATCTATTCAAACCACGCATTTTGCGCATAGGCCTTAACTTAGCCAAATTCCGCCACAGTACCGATGCCAGCGCATCAAGAATGTTACCCGATATGGATGACATGCTCGATAACCCGCTGGTAACCGCACTGAAAGCGGAACAACAAGCTTAAAGCAACAAAACAATAATAACGGCAAGTTAAGCCGTATAAATAACCCAACAAAAGGATTGTGCTCATGGAACACACTCACAACGTCAAACTCGATCTAGCAGGGATTGGTGCTGGCCCATTTAACCTTAGCGTCGCTGCTCTGTTAAAAGAAAAACCACAAATTAAGTCACGCTTTTTTGAAGGCAAAGAACACTTTGCATGGCATCCCGGTTTACTGTTGGATAACACCAACATGCAGACCATGTTCCTCAAAGATTTAGTCACGGCGATCAACCCAGAAAGTTGTTATTCATTCCTCTCCTACTTGGTCAAAACTAAGAAGTTTTATCGTTTCCTGTCGGCAGAACTGCGATGTATCAGTCGTCATGAATTCTCTGACTATCTAGCGTGGGCTGCACATCAGATGGAGAATGTTCAGTTCTCTACTCGCGTCGAACAGGTCGAATACACAGGTAAAACATTCAACCTGCATACAAACCAAGGGGTTTATCAGGCTGACAACTTGTGTATCGGTACAGGTAAAGTGCCGTTCATCCCTGAATGTGCTCAACCTCATATTGGAGAACGTGTTTTCCATGCTGCTGAAATCGCTCTGCGTGACAGAGATTTCACTAACAAGCGAGTGATGATCATCGGTGGCGGCCAGAGTGGTGCTGATATCTTTATCAATGCATTACAAAGTAAATGGGGAAAACCAAAATCGCTCGACTGGTTGTCACGTCGTTCTAATTATCAGCCGCTTGATGAAGCTGCATTTACTAATGAGTTCTTCACACCTGATTACGTTGATGCGTTTATTAACTTGTCTCCGACGGTAAAAAACACCGAAATCACCAACCAGAAGCTCACCTCTGACGGTATTACCCAAAAAGCGCTGCTGACGATTTATCAGGAGCTCTACCACCGCTTTGATGTTCTTAAAGAGGATAAATGGGTCAAGTTGTTGCCTCACCGAACCCTGACTCACATAAGCCAAAACGCTGAGGGCTTCAAGCTTACCGCCAGCAATGCTCTGGGACAAAGCCTCGAAAGTCACCAAGCTGACATCGTTATTCTAGCAACCGGTTTTGAAGCACCTTACCCAACCTGTCTGCATGATCTGCTGCCGCTATTAGATATGGATGACCACAACCGTTATCAGATGACTGCTGACTTCGAGCTTAAGTGGGAAGGTCAGCAAACTAACAAAATCTTTGCGGTCAATGCAGGAATGCACAGTCATGGAATCGCGGAGCCGCAGTTAAGCCTAATGGCGTGGCGCAGTGCAAAGATCATCAACTGTCTTGCAGGTGAATCCTTATTTGATATCGATGCAGACCGCGGAATGATCGACTGGCTTAGCCCAACGCCAAGCAGCGAAAAGACCACTATTTAGCCCATTTTTTCATTACCAGTTAAGCACTTTGTCTCGTAGAGCACCCGTAGCAAAGGCTTAATCACTAAAGCAATAACCAAACTCATCACACAAGAGAGCAACTCTTGTAGAGCCTATAAACCATAAAAATAGAGAAGAAAATGAACGTTAAAAAAGGAAGTTTTCCATTATCAACCATCGCATTAGCAGTCGCTGCTACCACTGTATTCCCCACGCACGCAGAAAAGTACAGCAATGAAGATAAGATGGTAGTTGTTGCAAGCCGAATGCCAAAAGCGATCAGCGATATTCCAGGTACCGTTTGGTACATTAACTCAGAGACTATCGAGCAAGAATACCGCGGTGGTAAAACACTTGGTGAGATCTTAGCTGCATCTATCCCCTCTTTAGATGTCAGCAGTGGTGCCCGTACTAACTACGGTCAAAACTTACGAGGTCGTAAAATGTTGGTAATGATTGACGGCGTATCATTGCAGTCATCTCGCCCAATCAGTCGCCTTCTAGACTCCATCGACCCGTTCAACATCGACCGTATTGAAGTATTGTCAGGCGCAACCTCTATTTATGGTGCAGGCGCTTCAGGTGGTGTTATCAATATCATTACCAAAAAAGCGCAAAGTGAAGGGTTGGAATTCGAATCCTTAGTTGGCGGCTCATCAGGCTTCAACTCGAATGAAGATTTCGATTACAAAATCGGTCAATCTATCTCTGGTGGCAACGAAACGGTTCAAGCTCGCTCTTCTGTGGTTTACACCGAGACACAAGGCATCTTCGATGCAAATGGTGACATTGTCACCCCAGATATTTCACAAGGTTCGCTGCAATTCAATAAGACGGTCGACTTCTTAACCACAGTGGGTGTCAACATCAGTGAAAATCAGAAGCTTAACTTCCTTGCTCAATACTACGATAGCCAACAAAATTCACCTTACGGTCTGTACATTGTTGGCAGAGATTTTGTTGATGTAAGAAAAGGCTTTTATTCAGACCGCGAACATGGCACAAAGCGCCTCATGTTTAGCGCCTCCTATGTCGATAAGCAGTTCCTTGGTCAGCAGCTGATCGCAGAAGCGTCTTATCGAAAAGAAGATCAAACTTATACGCCTTATTACCAATCTTCTGGTCAGCAAGTTACTGACGTTATCTCCCTAAAAGCAGCTTTAGCGAAGAACTTTAACAAGTTTAACCTTGTTTACGGTATTGATGCTTATCAAGACAAGCTGGATAGCAACCAAGCTCTATATGATCCAACGATTGCCAATAACTCAGGTAACCTGATCAATAAAACTTATGCTAAAACAGGCCGCTACCCGGGTGTAAAAGTGAACTCAATAGCCGGCTTTATCCAAACTGATTATGCGATAACCAATGATTGGACTGTCGAAGGTGGTTTCCGCTACCAATATATGTCTAACAAGATTGATGATTTTGTAGGATACACCCAACAAAAGAAAATTGCTTCTGGCAATGGCACGTCTGCTGATGCGGTACCCGGTGGTGAAACAGATTACACCGTTGGTCTATTTAACTTGGGGACGATTTACCACCTAAACAACGAATCCCAAGTATGGGCAAACTTCTCACAAGGTTTTGACCTTGCAGATCCTGCAAAATACTACGGACAAGGTGACTACACACGGGTTGGTGATCACTGGAAACTGAACAACAGTATTAATGTGAATAATTCAAAGATGTCTGGTATCAAAACCAATAGCTTCGAGTTAGGTTACCGCCTAGAAACCGACGCACTGAACCTTCAAACAGCGGCGTACTACTCACAATCTGACAAGTCTGTGAAGTACAACAAAAAAACACTACTTATCGAAGAAATGAATGATAAGAAGCGCGTTTACGGCTTAGAAGCTACGGCCTCTTACTGGATACACGATAACATTCAACTTGGCGCGTCGGGCCAATATGTTATTTCTGAAGTAAAAGGTGACGAAGGTTGGGAAGACTTTACCGCAGGTGAAGCAAGTACATCGAAAATGAACGCGTGGGCTGGTTGGTACGACACAGATTTATCCGTAAAACTACAAAGCCAAACTATGTTCGATTACGAAGATGCGGATCAAAACAAACTAGACGGTTACACCGTGTTTGATTTAGTAGGTACATACCAGCTTCCTGTTGGCAGCCTTGGCTTCGGCGTTCAAAACTTATTGAACAAAGATTACACAACCATTTGGGGACAGCGTGCTAATATTGTGTACTCAAAACACTACGATCCAGCCGCATATGACTACAAAGGTCGTGGACGTACTTACACTCTGAACTATCAAGTTAAGTTCTAATCGCTTAAAAAAACGAGCTTGTTGTAACAATCACGACCCGGAAAATTTAAGCTGTGCTTCATCGTTGAGTATAGTGATTTGACCGAGTCCGAATTGATCCACCTGTTTTATAACAATAAAATTTGCACAGCAAGCAAGCGATATTCTTAAAATAAAACAAAGGCTAAGTGCAGAACACTTAGCCTTTTTCATGTGCTTAATTGACGGTTTGTATCAGCAAACTACTGTGTCAATTAGCTACTTTGACCGTTCAGAGCCAACTTAATACGCTCATGAGTACGGTAGTTTGGGATCGAAATAAACTGATTATTAATAGGTTTAGTTCGAGGGTTATCGTAACCATAAATATCAGGACGCATCGCTAGCTGACCATCCGGTGTTACCCAAGAGGTTAAGTAAGCTACATCTAGATCCACATGCTTCTTCAAACCAATCTCACGGTGCTTGTTTGAATTGATCATGTCATCGACAGATGGCAAGTTCGACATATTTTGGTAAGACAAAATAATCTTTGCCATCTCACGCGGCTTTTGTACACGCATACAGCCAGAGCTTAAATCACGGTGACGACGTTTAAACAACGGATACTCTGATTGCTCTTCATCGTGCATATACACAGAGAACGAATCAGGCATCAAGAACGCCACACGACCTAATGCGTTTTCTGGGCCGGGATCTTGACGGAACTCATGCGGGAATGTCTTTGGATTCACCGTTGCCCAATTAATAGAACTTGGCGGCACAACAGAGCGATCACTCCAACTGTTAATCACATCCATATGGTTACGCTGTAAGAAATTAGGATTCGCCTTAGCCGATGGAATTGTGTTCTGCACTTTAATAGTTTCAGGCACATACCAGTAAGGGTTAATCACAACCGTATTAATGTATGACTGGAACAAGTTCGTTGGGCGTTTTGGCATCCCGTCAATAATATCCGACTCAAACACCGGCTTTTGATTCTCGTATAGCGTCATTGTGTAATCAGGAATGTTCACAATAATTTGCGGATCATCCCCTTCCAACTGAGCAAAACGCTCACGCTGTAGGTTCAATGCCGCAATACGTGCCAAACTCGAATATGGGCGAGTTAATTGCGCTACCACTTCATGCCCGATAATACCGTCAGCCTTTAAGCCATAATTCGTTTCAAAGGCTTTGATCGCTTGATTCATTACACCAGTATTGATGATTTTCTTCTGTGCAATCACTTGTTGGTACTGAGGCTGAGTTAAATAACCCAAATTCCATAGCACAGTCGCCACATCACTACCATAAGGAATGGTTTCACCCGGTAACACCGCCTTAGCAAAGTGAACGTTATCGGCATCAAGTGGATTGGCTGGCAAGCTTAACAGGTGGTTAATCACCCCCATTGTTGGAACAAATTGCGAAGAAGGCAGAAGAGAATTGATCTTTTGTACCGTTAATGGGAAATAACTCTGTGCCATTTGCAGCGTTAACGGTGCTAATGTCACGCGTTTTGAATTGTACAATGGACGCGGATCTTGCATTAACTGATGCACATAATCGATATAAACCAAGTAAGTATCGGTTAATAACAGATCAAAACCACGTTCATCACGCTGTGTTTTTAAGTTCTTCAATTCATCTAAACGCTGCTGCATTCCCGGCAGTGTTTGAGAATCAGCCACCGCTTGCAATTGCGGCATAATCGCATTCACTAACGCAGGATCTAACCAATATGGCATAAAGTTATTATCCGCATACAGCGCATCTAAAATCTTATCGTTGCATACTTTAGTCATCGCATTCGGAGACAAAGACGCTGTGCTCTTAACCGTAACACCATCTAATACATGCCAATCCAGATCCGTCTTTGCCGCACTCTCAGCAGCGACAGCCGAACCACAAGCCAATAATGCCGAAATGGTCATTACCGAACGAATTACTGTACTTATCTTTTTAGGACTAAATTTCATCTAACGTTCCTTATCTAAAAAAGCATGCTTTTCTAGAATCGAAATCAATCACCATTAACAGTGATAATGATCTCAAAAATAACTAATGAACGTAATCTATGCTAAAAAACGATACGTGAAAATATCAGTTTCGGAATATTAAATTGTATCTGAACTTTGTTCGATTGAGGTTGGTTAATGAATTGATGCAATAAAGATGATGAGTTG
>NZ_SSMG01000473.1 GCF_009873615.1 Photobacterium lucens | reverse complement strand
TGATAAATAGCGAAAAACAATTGCAAATCTAAATGATAGTAATTATCGTTACTATTTGTAATATTTGGTTTGATTACGTAATTATTAGAAATAAGTAGTGTAGTAGGGATATATGAACAAGCAGTTAACACTTATCGCCAGTTCACTTTTGGCCGCATTTTCACCTTCCGTTTTCGCCTCAAGTGATGTGTCTCAATTTGATGAAGTTGTTGTCACCGGTACTCGCTCTGAAGAGAGCATTAAAAATGTGCCGGCTTCAATTGCTAAAGTCACCGCAGAAGAGATTGAAAATAATTTAGCCACAGATGTGAAACAGGCATTGAAATATGAGCCGGGTGTTTCCGTTAATGGGCGAGGCCGCTTTGGTATGGAAGATATTACTATTCGTGGTATGAGTGGTAGCCGAGTCAAAGTGATGGTGGATGGTGTAGAGCAAATGGCTTCTTACAATCCAGGTGCTGAGGCTATGCGTATGAACAGCAATAACTATGAAGTTGATACGTTAACCGCAATTGAGGTGAATAAAGGTCCATCTTCAACCTTATACGGTAGTGATGCTCTGGGTGGTACGGTTTTATTTCGTACCAAAAATCCTGAAGATATGTTACTTGACGGTGATGATACCCATGTTGGCGTGACGTCAGGCTATGCTAGTGCAAATGGACAATATAAAGCAGGTTTTGAGGCTGCCAACCGTACTGGCGATCTGGAAACCATGGTGATTTATACCTACCGAGACGGTCATGAAACCGACGCGTATAACACTCATGATAAGAGCAAAGGCATTCACCGTCAGTCAGCAGATCCACAAGATATCCATTCTCACAACGTGTTAGCGAAAGTATTCTACCAGATCAACGATAATCACCGTATTGGTTTGACTGGTGAATATTTCACACGTAGTGCCGAAGGAGCGATTCCATCACGTGATGGTTATAGTGTGATGCCGGGCTTTACTTATACTCGTACGAGCGGTAACGATGACGATAGTCGTAAGCGTTTTGGCTTTGAGCACCAATGGCAAGCTGATAATGTTGTATTTGATAGCTTGAAATGGCAATTGAACTGGCAAGAGCGTAAAACAGCACACAATAATTACGATCATACCGATATGTTTGGTTACCGTGACCGATACCGTTCAGGTAAAGAGAGCAGTACCCAGTTTGATGCACAATTTGGTAAAGCGCTTGAGTTTGACACTAGCACACATAACCTCACTTACGGTGTGAGCTTAATTAACGATTCATTTGATATTAATTACACCGACTACTTCTTAGATCGCAATACATCGAAGCCGGGCTCTGAAGAAGTGCCTAAGTCGAAGTCTGAAAAACGAGCGGTATACGTACAAGATCAAATCTATTTACTTGATGATAAAGCGGTGATCACCGCAGGTGTGCGTTATGACGAGTTTGAAGCAAAACCAGAAGCATCATCAGGCTTTAAAGATCATAACAGTGATGCCTTTACTATGCGTTTAGGTGGTGTTTATCATTTTACTGATAATTTAAGCACTTACGCACAATACAGCCAGGGTTTCCGAGCACCATCTTTATATGAGATGTACTATGCGAAGAACAACGCATCACGTGGTTATATCATCGAGGCGAATCCTGATCTGAAGCCGGAAGAAAGTAACTCATACGAAGTAGGTCTACGAGCAAATGGTCGTATTGGTGAACTGCATGTTGCCGCTTACTACAACGACTATAAAAACTTCATTCAAGAAACGAAAAATAATGTCAATAACATGGATTACATTATTAATGAAAACGTTGAAGAAGCAAAAATCTACGGTGCTGAGTTAGGCGCTAAATTATGGCTAGATGAAGTGATTGCAGCACCGATGGGGACTTATGCGAAAGCCTCTGTTGCCTACATGAATGGTGAAGATAAACAAACAGGGAGAAAGTTGGACTCTATTGCGCCAATAACGTCAGTTGTTTCTGTGGGTTATGACTCACCAGAGGAAACATGGGGTAGTGCGATTGATGTCACTATGGTTGGCGCAAAGGATGAGTGGAACGAAAAAGACAATGTAAACGCAGCTGGCTACACAGTGGTCGATTTAACGACTTATGCTCGTCCAGTTAAAGACTTAACGGTTCGTGCGGGTCTATTTAATGCATTGGATAAGAAATACTGGCAGTACCAAGATCTAAAAGGAGCGAAACCAACTACTGATGGTTTAGAGCGTCGTACTCAACCGGGTCGTAACTTTGGTGTAAATGTGAAATACGATTTTTAATCGATTGTTTTTAATCGCTTAGGGTTAGCACCTTAATAAACCGCATAGTTTACAAATGTTAACTATGCGGTTTTTTATTAGTAAACGGGGCTATTCATTAACGTTTTAAAAACGCACTATCTGCCAACACAATCAAAGGCTCAATGTCGCTGTCTTTTTTAATTACCAGTGAATTGTCAGAGCGTAAACACACGCCACCGTAATTACCATCAACAGTAAACGTACAAAGTTGTAGATATTTATTTTCAACGTTAGGCAAACACCATAATTGCTGATAGATGTTCTTTTGATCGCTAAAGTTACCGTCCGTTTTATCTAAAAGTGCTTGATTGTGATTAACCAGATCAATGTTACTGCCACAACGTCCTGCAATCGGTTTTATCGCATAACCGCTTTGGCGTAATTCATTGGTTACGTTAAAGTCAGTATCAAGCAGATAATGATGATGAGGGAACAGTGACCATAACACGGGTAAGATCGCTTTATTACTTGGGATCACCGTCCATAGCGGTTCAAAGACTTTGATCTCAGGGCGCAGCAATACATCAATCAAACGCACTTTGGTATCAGGATAACCGGTATGGATCGGCACTGCGGCATATTCAGCACAACTGACTTCACGAACTTGTTCGATAGCGGTTTCCCATGCCCATGTTTTCCAGACACAGTGAATTAAACGGTTATCATCATCAATGATTTGTCCCATTTCATTCCAGTGGACATCGTCTAATCCTTTAATGATTTTGCTATTAATGCCTGCAAGGGTTAACGCTTTTTGCATAAACAGTGCGTGGTAATCTTCCTCAGCATCATCATCTTGCATAATATGAACAAAGTCATAGGCTTGGCTGTATTTCCAAACACTCGCTAGTTCATTAAGCAGATCTTCGGCAGGGCTATTTTCCGTAATATCACCGCCTTGTTCTGCCCACTTTTGAATGATCAAACACGCTTCTGTATGGCAAGAGGCTGAATCTGCATTGTATTCATAAACCTTTAGCCCATTTTCATCCATACAGAAATCTAATCGGCCTGTTAACATGCTGTGGCGATGTTGCTGCCAAGATAACCGTAGGCGAGGCCACAAGATCTTTGGAATATCAAACAGTTCAAGCAGGCTATCGTCTTGCAGCACTTTATCAGTGGCATGCAAATACATTAAGTGAAGTTCATTGGTGGCTTTTGCCAGTTCTTGCTCGGCACTTTCTGAAATCGTGAAGTAGCGATAAATATTATCATTAAGCAACTTGGTCGGGTTGGATTGAAGATAAGTACGTTCTAACTGATCGGTTTCATCTAACCAAGATGTAGAGAATTGCGCTTTATTCTCACGATAAGCACATTGGATTTTTAACAATTCAGGGGCGGGTGACGGTTGAGGTAAACATTCGATGGGATCGACATCATAAGACATCCAACCTAGGATCTCGGTATCATCAAATGTATCTTCAATGGTGTAGCAACCATCACTGGTATGTAAGGTTAATTCTCTTGTCCATTGCTGTCCTAATGGTAATGGTGCAAAAGTGACATTCTGCTCGGCAATTTTCACCTTATTACCTTCAATTTGGGTAATGACTGCAACGTGTCCTGTCTCTTGAAACTCACCGCCTTTTTGCCAAATCAACAGTGCGCCCGCAGTAGGAGCCTGACGCGCACCATTAGCAAACGCATAGAAAGGCAAGATTTTATCGTTTACTACTTGGCGTAAGAAACGTAACGAGAAGATTTCATAAGCCATGCCCACATCGGTAAACACTAAGCCGTAATTGATATAAAGAAATCGACGAGCAAACTCAACACACTGCCATTTATACCCCATGTACTCGCCATGAATGTAGCTACGCATGGCAGAATCATCGGCATATTCTTCTTCGTCTATGGTGCTGTAATCGGAAGAATAAATGGCAATACCACCGGGCGCATAACCAAGTAAGGTACCAAAAGGAGCGTTATTTTCGTGATCATCTGTGTTCATAACTTGTCGCCTAACTTGTACGTAAACAAACAAAGGCGATCGCTAATGAGAGGCATATAGGTAGCCTTTGCCGAGTAATAAAGAGTGAAACCTTTTACGACCGATGATGTGGCGCTATGAAAAGCGCAATAAGATATGCTTTCGCATCAGGGGAGAGTGATGATAAAGGTCTTTAACACTGTAAAACTCAGCGTTATGGGCTGCAATGCTAAATAAAGAAATGAAGTAAAAATTCAATAAATTAGATATTTATCTAAAGCATGTAAGTGGGGCTCTATTAAAGCTGTAAAGAGTCCACTGAGATATAAGCTAAAGAGATAGCTGCTACGAGATAATGAGCATTTAGCCCTTCGATATTTTTTGTAATCTCTGGCTTAATGCTTGCGATCAACAAGATTAAAGCCATAGGTAGCATTGCTGCTGATTGAGCGTGTATAACTAAAGTATCAAGTTGTACTCTTTCCAAAGAAAAATTGTTTAGCCATAACAGTCGAGTGCAGGCAAAAGTTGCACAACTAACAGAGCTGAAATGTACAATTTTACTAAGTATCATGATCCCTTTAACCTTTATATTTCAATAGATATTACCTATCAATAAGTCTATTTTAAATGTTGAATTGATATTTTGTCTATTAAAATGTGACATTTGAAAGATAAAACCTATCAGTTTATTTGCTAGTATCTGAAGACGTTGTATTGTTTTAGGGGACTTAATTTCTATAGTTGGTAGGTTTAAGGAGCAAATAATGACAGAAAAACAAGAAAGAGATATCGAAAAGCAATACTCAAATGCTGAGTTTGCAGCCAAGTTACGTCGTCTTGCTGATGCGGTAGAAAATGGCACTCGCTTTGACATTCAAATTGCAGGTGAGCGCATTTATGTGCCTGTTCGTGCAGAATACAGTATTGAGCATGAGCGCGAAGGGGATGAAGAAGAAATCGAATTCCAAATAAAATGGCGTAATGAGAAATAACCCACTTAACATGCTCTGTTACCGATCCTCATGCTTTAAGTGGCAAGGTATCAATAATAGGGCATGTTTTTATCTTCGAACGATATTGAATCCTGCGAGTAAAAACCATCAGCGTCTACACTGTAGTTATTAAACCAGATGTCAGAGGCTACACATGGCTAGATATGCGTTTATTTGTGCTGTGCTTTTTGGTGCTTTATCGGCTCATGCAGAAGATGAGATGGATTCTGCCATCACAGCAATGTGTGAAAATGTAAAACGATGCACCATTACCCACCTAGAAGCCAAACAACAGGTTACAGAACAAGCAAAGACTTTATTGTTTCACGCATTTGATCAGAAATGTGCCAAGATGCGCGCGAACTATCATAACCACATTCCAAAAGCGTCCGACGATTATTCAGAGGCTTTAACCTGCTTAAAAGAGCTATCGACAGCAAGTTGTGAAACCCTAATGAAAAATCCAGAGGGGATGACATGCTTTACACCGAATAAAAGCTAACGCTGTTTAAGTAAGAACAAACGTGGATAAAACGCTGTAACGCTATCAAAAAATCTCAGGTGGTAGCGTTATTTAGCGTTTCATGATCACTTTATTAAATAGGGGTTACCGTGAATAAAAATATAGCCAAAGTATAGCTAAGTTTACTGACTTTCTCGTCTTATCTTACTGGCATGATAGATATGGTAATCTGTTTAATATCCAGATATTTAGTCATAAGCAAAAGCTAGTTTCAAATCCCTGCCTTCTATAATTTGACTCAAGTATGGGAGAAATAATAAATGCTTTTATTTTTTGTATAGTTGGACTATTGGTTCGTAAATCTCGAATAATACTTCTTATAT
>NZ_SSMG01000472.1 GCF_009873615.1 Photobacterium lucens | reverse complement strand
GCTTTTATCTGCATTATCTAATTGTTTTGGATGGGAAGAGATAGGGGTGATCACTGCGTTTTCTTGGGCGCTAGGTTGTTGGAGGGTTTGGGCGAAACGAGCAAGTTGGCGTTGCAATTCATCACGCAGCAACATGGTGGTATGGAGGGGATTTTTACCACGGCTGATGATTAAGTCGATGTGGCTTTGTTGCGCTTTAAGGCGTGGCTGCATACCGTTATTGGCTTGATTAATGGTTTCTTCAATTAATTGTTGGCGTAGTTGTTCAAACTTCTCTGGATCGTCTTGTGCCAACTTTGCCAGCTCATCAAAATCAGGTAGCGTTTCCATAACTCACTCCGTAAGTGCAATTACTTTCATTATATCGGAGGATACGCATTGCGGTGTCTTAGGGGTGAGAATGATAGGAGATGCGCATATTTTTATGCGTAAATATCTCCTATCTGATACAGGTTTATAACGATAATTTATTACCAGTAATGCTCCATAGTAATTTGCCCGGGTTTGCGGCGTAAGTTCTTTATAAACCCTCGCGCTTCGAGTGCTTGCTTGGTGTCACGAACCATTTCTGGATTACCACAGATCATGACTTGGCTCTGCTCCGGTTGTAATGTCAGGCCGACATGGCGTTCAAGTTGGCCATCAGCAATGGCTTGAGGGATGCGTCCGGTTAAACACAGAGGTGAAGGCTCTCGGCTAACAAAAGGCTGCACAATAAGCTGATCACCGTATTGTTGTTTGAGTTGAGTGATTTCTGCTTGATAGCTGAGATCGGTAGCAAAGCGTACCGCATGAATGAGTACGATTTTGCGAAAACGATGCCAGACATCGCCTTGGCGTAAAATTGATAGATAAGGGCCAATTGCAGTGCCTGTTGCCAGTAACCAAAGGTGATCTCCTTGTGGTACTTCATCTAAGGTAAAGAAGCCATTGGCACGGGCTGAGATAAATACGGTATCGCCAGCGGTTAATGCATGTAATCGCGGTGAGAGTAGCCCTTCGCTTACCCGAGTGGCATAAATATCTATCACTGGCTGTTGAGGAGGGTTAACAAACGAATAGGCCCGTTGGATCATTTGCCCATCAATTTCTAAACCGAGCTTGGTAAATTGCCCAGCTTTGAAGGGTTCAATGTTTGCCTGAAGTGATAAACTGAATAAGTCATTATTCCAATGGCGATTTGCAATAACTTGAGCAGGAATCCAATCAGCCATAATGGCCTCCTAATTCGATGATGTTATTCGATAAGTGCAGCGCCGTTGACCTGAGATAATATGCTCTTGACGCTCAATACTGACGTCATCTCCCAATAAACGTTGAAAGACAGTCAATTCTGATTGGCATAATGTTGGGCAATGCTGTGCTGCTCGACAAATAGGACAGTGGTTCTCAACTAAGGTGTAGCCATTTTCGGTGGTGATAAGTTCTGCCATATACCCGTCTTGAGCACGTAATTGGGCAAGGCGTGCAAGCTTGTCGTCGAGGTTTTCACACGACGATAGTGCTTGTTGATAATGTAAATAGGTCTGTTGTTCGCGTTTTGCTATTACTTGATCAAGACCGGCCTTACCAAACAGATCTTCCACTGACTCTAACATATGTACGGCTAGATCATGGTGGCGATCAGCAAAGCGTCGATGCCCTTTCTCTGTTAGCTGCCAGTGTCTGGTTGGACGACCGACTTTGACTTTTACATCGGTAAAATCCACTAATCCATCATCTTCTAAGCCTTGTAAATGCTGGCGGATACCCATGGTGGTGAGCTCAAATTTTTCAGCAAGCACTTTAGCAGTGACAGGTCCTTCACTTTTTAGATGATAGAGAATTTTTTCGATGGTTTTCATAGCTACCTACATACTTATCTTTCTCGGTATTATGGGATCAGCTTATTAAATAAAGCAATCACTTTACAATTCTAATGATTGGTGAGCATTCTGCTTCTTAGCATTGAGATAAAGGGAAAGAAAAAGCGCACCGCAGTACGCTTTTTAACAGAATAAAGAAGTGCGATTAGATAATGTGAGGCTTCACAACATCATCTTTACGATCAAGGTAGTGGGTCGATTTAATGCGGCGGATAGTACGACATTGACCTCGGATCAGCAGGGTTTCTGTGGTTGCGATATTGCCTTGACGGTGAATGCCTTCAAGTAAATCACCTTTGGTAATACCTGTTCCTGCGAAAATTACGTTATCGCTTTTTGCCATGTCTTCGATGCGAAGTAGGGTACGAGGCTTGATCCCCATTTCATGACAGCGACGAATTTCCATTTCACCCAATTGACGGTTTTCTTCACTGTCACCTTTTACTTCATGACGAGGTAGCAGGCGAGCTTGCATATCACCACCAAGGGCACGGATAGCGGCCGCTGATACGACACCTTCTGGTGCGCCACCAATACAGTACATCACGTCAACTTCGCTATCTGGCATACACGTTAAGATAGATGCCGCAACATCGCCATCAGGCACAGCAAAAACGCGAACGCCCATGTTTTGCATTTGTTTAATAACATCATCGTGGCGAGGTTTAGCTAGGGTGATCACAACGAGATCTTGCAGTGATTTACCTAGAGCTTGGGCAATGGCTGTTAGGTTATCCGCTAATGGTTTATCAAGATCAATCACGCCTTTAGCACAAGGGCCGACAACTAACTTTTCCATGTACATGTCAGGGGCTTTTAGAAAACTCCCTTTTTCACCGGCAGCCAGTACCGCAAGGGCATTGTTTTGACCCATTGCCGTCATGCGAGTGCCTTCAATTGGATCGACCGCAATATCGACCTCGTCACCGCCAAAACCGACTTTTTCACCAATGTAGAGCATTGGCGCTTCATCAATCTCACCTTCACCAATTACGATTTCGCCACTGATCTCCGTTTGGTTGAGAAGGATGCGCATTACTTCAACGGCTGCGTTGTCTGCAGCGTTTTTATCACCACGGCCCAGCCATTTGTGGCCAGCAAGAGCAGCGCCTTCCGTAACACGTGAAAATGCCATTGCTAAATCGCGTTTCATGAGAACTCCAGATATAAAATCGAGTAGGTAATTAAACTGGGCGGAGTTTACCACAAGCGTTAGTGAAACGATTGCGCAAAATACATCAAGCTTAGTTTCAATGATCTTAGTGGTATTTAAATGAGAAAGCCGACACGGAAGTATCGGCTTGGTGGTAAGGGGTTAATCAATGTTGGCGTCTTCATCGAGTGCCCAGCCTTTGGCACACTCTACCGCACGTTGCCAGCCACGGTAACGACGCTGACGTTTTGCCTCATCTCGGCAAGGAATAAATTGGCGATCGAGCTGAGCTTTATGCTGCAATTCATCAATGCTTTGCCAAAAGCCAATCGCGAGTCCTGCAAGGTAAGCAGCACCTAATGCTGTCACTTCGGTGACGACTGGACGATGGACTTCGGTAGCAAGAATATCGGCTTGGAATTGCATTAAGAAGTTATTCGCGACTGCGCCACCGTCAACGTATAAGGTATCCAGTGCAATATTTGAGTCTGCTTGCATGGCATCTAAAACATCACGGGTTTGATAAGCAATGCTTTCCAATGTGGCGCGAATGATATGGTTAGCATTGACGCCTCGGGTTAAACCGACAATGGTGCCGCGCGCATAAGGATCCCAATAAGGCGCACCTAAACCGGTAAAGGCTGGCACAATGTAAACCCCATTGGCAGAGCCCACTTTAAGCGCTAAGGCTTCTGATTCACTGGCATCATGCAGCAGTTTCATCTCATCACGGAGCCATTGAATGGATGCGCCACCCATAAATACTGCACCTTCTAAGGCGTAAGCGACATCGCCTTTCGGACCACAGGCTAACGTGGTAAGCAAGCCGTGCTCTGAGCTGACTTTTTCTTTGCCAGTATTCATCAATAAAAAGCAGCCTGTACCGTAGGTGTTTTTGGCTTGACCGGGAGAGACGCACATTTGTCCAAACAGTGCGGCTTGTTGATCGCCTGCGATACCTGCAATGGGAATACGCGTACCACCTTTACCACCGATATTGGTTTTACCGTAGACTTCTGATGAGGGTTTCACTTTCGGCATCATCGATAGCGGGATGTTTAAGCTATCGAGTAAATGTAGATCCCACTCAAGGTTATTGATGTTAAATAGCATGGTGCGTGACGCATTGGTGTAATCGGTAACATGGACACGACCTTGGGTCATTTTCCAAATCAGCCAAGTATCAACAGTACCGAATAGAAGATTGCCCGCTTCTGCTTGCTCACGTGCGCCTGCAACGTTATCAAGGATCCATTTGATTTTGGTTCCTGAGAAGTAAGGGTCGATCACAAGCCCGGTATTGTCTCGCACGTAATCTTCTAGCCCTTGCTCTTTTAGCTCTTCGCAGATATCTGCCGTTCGGCGACATTGCCACACAATGGCGTTATAAACGGGCTTACCAGTTTTTTTATTCCAGACAATGGTGGTTTCACGTTGGTTGGTGATACCAATAGCTGCCACCTGATCTGTTTGAATACCCGCGTGGGCTAACGCTTCGGTCATGGTGGAGTATTGTGTCGCATAAATTTCCAGAGGATCGTGCTCAACCCAACCTGCCTTAGGGTAGATTTGGCTAAATTCTCGCTGTGATGAACAAATGATATTTGCATCATGATCCAGTACCACAGTTCGTGAGCTGGTGGTGCCTTGATCCAGTGCAATAATATACTTTCGTTCAGTCGTCATGGTGGGATCCTTGCTGTGTATTCTTGTTATTACTAACTATAAAGATAGCTGTATTGTTAAAGCGTTACGCGTTTATCAACAATTGCAAATTAGTCAAAAGATGAGGATTTTAAATCATTCAGGCAAAGGAGCGTAAGCGGAAAGCGAACAATTGTCGCAGACCTATGATGATAAAAATCGCGTGATAAGTGAGATTGGGTCTAAACAGGGTGCACAAATTACGATATAAATAGAGTGCAGGATATGTGATGACACGATGACGTGCTCATTAGTCATTTTTTGACAGGGAATAATGCAAGAAAAGGCAAGATAACCCATTAAAAAATGAACTTCTCACTTTATTTGGTTGTCTCAGTGGACGAATATGTCGGTCCACTTTGCAAAAATCATATCAGACTTGTGTGATTTTCATCCGTTTGCCCAAAAGCATTAGAATTGTGGATGCCAGATACTCGTTGCCTCGCTAGAATAGGCAAGAATGAATTTAACCCGCTCGTAGGCACTTAATGATTAATGCTGCATACGGGCTTAGATCAGGTAAACAATATGTCTCTTGAAATGTTAGAACAACTAGAAGCCAAAGTTCAGATGGCAATTGATACAATTTCTATCCTACAAATGGAAATTGACGAACTAAAAGAAAAGAATGAAAACCTAGCGATGGAAGCACAAGAGCTACGTAACGGTCGCCAAGGTCTAGCTGAAGAAAATGACAAACTACGTAACGATCACAATGCATGGCAAGAGCGTGTTCGCACACTGCTTGGCAAAATGGAACACGTAGAATAATACTGATTTCAGTTTATCTGTTTCGGTTTTCGGCTTGGTATGTTGTTTTCAGGAACGACAACATACCGGGCCGTAATTTTATCTAGCGGTTGATAATCGATTAGTCGATATCTAATGGCTCTGGTGAAAGAATAACGCCAGTATTATCAGCATAGATATGATCTTCAGGTAAGAAGGTCACGCCACCAAAGTTCACAGCAACATCCACTTCTCCAATATCACGCTGATCGGCACCAACTGGGATAGAGGCTAAGGCTTGGATGCCCAAATCTAACTCATCAAGCTCATCAACATGGCGAACGCAGCCATAGACAATCAAGCCTTCCCATTCATTTTCTTGTGCCAGATGGGCTAAATCAATATCGATTAATGCACGGCGTAGCGAACCGCCACCATCGACTAATAACACACGACCAGCACCCGGTTGCTCTAATACTTCACGGATAATCCCGTTATCTTCAAAGCATTTGACCGTAGTAATTTGTCCGCCAAAGGAGCTGCGGCCACCGTAAGAGCTGAACATGGGTTCAACGACATCAACTTGTTCGAGATAGATATCACACAGTTCAGAAGTATTGTATTCCATAAGCGGGCTTCTTATTTGACGAAGTAAAATGAATGAAAATTAACAAGGCTCATCGTGATGATTGCATCTATTGAGCCTTGTTGAAATTATAACCACTTGATCTGTCATTGCAATTCGCAAAAATGATTTATGACAGGATGATCCCGATAGCAAACAATAAATTAGTGAGCAGGGCACATTTGACCATGGTTGCCATCATTGGTCGAAGTTCAGCACCGTCTTTTGAGTAGTAAACCGCGCGACCGTGTTTATAAAGCAATGGCACGCTCAGTACAAACAGCCAACCAAACAATGATTTGGTTTCGAAAAGTGCAAAAAGTGTCAAACAAACCACGCTCGCAGATAATAGAAACAGGTGATATTTACGGCCCCATTCCGGCCCCATACGTACGACTAACGTTTGTTTGCCACAAGCGCGGTCATTATCAATATCGCGTAGATTATTAATGTTTAAAACGCCAACAGCCAATAAACCACAAGCAGTAGCCGGTAGCATGATCACAGAATCAATACTGCCTGCTTGTAAGTAATAAGTACCCGCAACGCCAAGCCAACCGAAGAAGATCAAGACAGATAAATCGCCTAAACCACGGTAACCATAAGGTTTGTTACCCACGGTATAAGCGATAGATGCGATGATGGCGAGTACACCTAACAGCATGAAGCCAATAATGTCATGAGGATTATTACAGGCGATAAAAATCAGCGATAAACCACTGATGGCAGTAAGAATGATATTGACGATCATAGCCTTACGCATGGCTTGTGGGGTAACTAAGCCTGACTGGATAGCACGCTGAGGCCCCAAACGATCATCGTTATCTGTACCTTTCACCGCATCACCATAGTCGTTGGCAAGGTTAGAAAGGATTTGCAGCAAAAGGGCGGTTAACAAAGCGAGCGCTGCAACTAGAGCAGAAAAACTTCCATGCCATCCTGCCACTGCGCTACCGCACACAATTGATGCGATGGCTAGAGGCAAGGTTTTTGGTCTTGCAGCATCTAACCAAACTGCGAGTGAAGAAGACGATTTCATAATCTATATACTTAAATAATGAGTGGATTGCTATTATGGCTGAAATTTGACAGTGCGCAAATTTATCCTACGAATAGTCATTTTAGAATAAAAAAAACGGTGCAGCAGGGCACCGTTTTTGTATTGTGATAGGCGGTTTTATTAAAGAATAAAACGGCTTAGATCTTCATCTTGTACGAACTCGCCAAGACGCTCTTTCACGTATGCTGCATCAATCGTGAATTTCTCACCCGATTTCTCGCTTGCATCGTAAGAGATTTCTTCCATTAGGCGTTCCATTACAGTGTGAAGACGACGTGCACCAATGTTTTCAGTGCGCTCATTCACCTGCCATGCAGCATCGGCTAGGCTATCGATACCATCAGTTGAGAATTCAATTTCTACCGATTCTGTTGCCATTAATGCTTTGTACTGCTCAGTTAGAGAGGCATTTGGCTCGGTTAGAATGCGTTTGAAGTCGTTGCTGGTTAGCGCTTCAAGCTCAACACGAATAGGTAGACGACCTTGCAGCTCTGGGATCAAATCTGATGGTTTAGCGACTTGGAATGCACCGGATGCTACAAACAGAATGTGGTCAGTTTTCACCATACCGTGCTTGGTTGATACCGTGCTGCCTTCGACTAATGGTAGTAGATCACGCTGTACACCTTCACGAGAAACATCTGGGCCTGACGATTCACCACGCTTACAGATCTTATCGATCTCATCGATAAAGACGATGCCGTTGTTTTCAACTGAATGGATTGCTTGCTCTTTCAGCTCTTCTTGGTTAACTAGTTTTGCCGCTTCTTCTTCAGTTGCTGCTTTTAGCGCGTCTTTGATCTTCATCTTGCGCTTTTTGGTAGTATTGCCTGCCAAGTTTTGGAACATGCCCTGTAGCTGGTTGGTCATTTCTTCCATACCAGGAGGTGCCATGATCTCTACACCCATTTGTGGGGCTGCAATATCCATTTCAATTTCTTTATCGTCTAGCTTACCTTCACGTAATTTCTTACGGAAAGATTGACGAGTAGAAGATTCGCTTTCGCTGGCTTCGTTTTGACCCCAAGCATCGCGTGCTGGTGGTAATAGCACATCAAGAATACGCTCTTCAGCTAATTCCTCAGCGCGGAAGCGTACTTTTTCCGTCGCTTGCTGATGGGTCATTTTTACTGCCACATCCGTTAAATCACGGATGATGGTTTCAACTTCTTTACCAACATAACCCACTTCGGTGAATTTTGTTGCTTCTACTTTAATGAAAGGTGCATTTGCAAGTTTTGCTAAACGGCGAGCAATCTCTGTTTTACCCACACCGGTTGGACCAATCATTAGAATGTTCTTTGGTGTTACTTCTACACGCAACTCTTCTGGAAGTTGCATGCGACGCCAGCGGTTACGTAGTGCAATCGCAACAGCACGCTTCGCTTTGTCTTGACCGATAATGTGACGGTCTAACTCATGGACGATTTCGCGAGGAGTCATCTCAGACATTACAACTTCCTTACTTAGTTTCTAGTTCTTCAATGGTGTGATTGTGGTTAGTGAACACACAAATATCACCAGCAATATTTAAGGCTTTTTCTGCAATTTCTCGGGCACCTAGATCAGTATTTTCTAGTAGTGCAGTAGCTGCAGCTTGGGCGAAGTTACCGCCAGAGCCAATCGCAATTAAATCGTGCTCAGGCTGAACCACATCACCGTTACCTGTGATAATTAAAGAGCCTGTTTCATCAGCAACAGCAAGTAATGCTTCTAGCTTACGTAGGGCGCGGTCAGTACGCCAATCTTTCGCAAGCTCAACAGCTGATTTAAGAAGATGACCTTGGTGCATCTCAAGCTTACGCTCAAAACGCTCGAATAATGTAAATGCATCAGCGGTACCGCCAGCAAAACCTGCCAGTACTTTATTGTTATATAGACGGCGAACTTTACGTGCGTTGCCTTTCATTACTGTATTACCAAGTGAAACTTGGCCATCACCAGCAATCACGACTTTTCCGTTTCGACGTACAGATACAATAGTTGTCACGGGGTAAACCTCTCTGGTTCTGCGCCGGCATAGCCGGTATCGTTAATGTTAAAAGATCTGGGGATGACGGAAGGGCTTTTCAAGTATTAACTGTGAATTGGTCACGATTATTACGTGAGAAATACATAAAAAAAGGACGTACCTAAGCACGTCCTTCTTGTGATGAGAGAGAAACTAGCGCGTTATTCCCAATGCCAAATACCACAAGGGGAAACACCGCTACTTTGTAGCTTCGCTTTATCTTTTTCAGCACTGCTCTTTTGAGAGTAAGGGCCTAATACCACGCGATACCAAGTACCTTTTGCATCACTGCTGACCTTTAGCTGGCTGTTAAGGCCTTGGAATGCAATTTGTGCTTTACGCTCATCTGCTTGAGACTTCTTACGGTAAGCACCACATTGCAACACGTAGCGAACGGTAGAGGCTGGCTCTGCTTTTTTCTCGGCAGGTTTTGTTGTTTCTACCGTTTTTTCTGCTGGTTTGTGTGCAGGCTCAGTTGTTTTTATATGTGCCGGCTCTGTTTTCTTAGCTGGAGCGGGCTTATGCTCAGGCTCTTTTTTAACAGGTTGCACTCGTTGGTTATCTAACTCGTCCGGCACGATAACTTTTTTGTTTTCTAGTTCATGAATGTAGCGCCATTTCTCTTCAGGTTTTGGCGGTAACACTTCTTTCTGTGCTGGCTTTTTCACAGCATCAACAGGTTGTGGTTTCACAATTGTTGGGATGTCATCTTTAGGTGCGGGTTTCTCAGGAACATCAGTGCCAGATAGGAAGAATAAACCAGAGATCAGTCCAAACACTAAAACAACAGCAGTAACGGCCCATTTGGTAGGAAAACCAGAAGGAGCAGGGGCTTTTTTACGACTAGGACTACTTTTCTTATTTGCCGGTTTCGGCGAGCGTCCGCGTTTTACATAATCTTTAGTGGCCACGATGATAGACAAATACGTTGAGAGAAGGACAGACCTCTATGTTACAAATTTGGAATGAGACTGACTAGTTTTTATCACTAATAAAGCAAGGGTTAAGGTCAGGAGCGTGCAAAAACTGTGAACTTATGGTTATTTCATAAGCTCACAGCCTTTTTTACTACTAGCGTGATGGTGGCGCGGCACTTTCACGGATCACTAACTTGGCATCGAGCAGACGAGATCCAGCTTGAACTTCTTTACCTTTGAGGACTTCAAGCAGCATTAACATGGCTTGACGACCGATTTCGTAACGAGGCTGAGAAACCGTGGTTAATGGTGGATCGCAATATTCGGCAAATTGAATGTCATCAAAGCCGACAATAGAGATATCTTGCGGTACACGCAGACCTAAACGTTTTGCTTGCTGCATGGCACCAATGGCCATCACATCAGAATGACAGAATAGGGCAGTTGGTGGCTCAGGTAAGGATAAGAGTGCAGTCACTGCACGAGCACCTGCTGCAAAGGTAAAGTCACCTTTTACGGTATAAGCAGGGTTTAGCGTAATACCGCCACGACGCAAGGCTTGTTGGTAGCCTTGATGACGGAATTGAGATAATGGTGCTTGATCAGGACCAGTAATTTGCGCGATACGCTTATGGCCCATTTGAGTCAGATAATTAACCGCTTCAAAGGCTGCGGTGAGGTTATCAATATGGATAGTTGGCAATTCAAGCTCTGGCGCATATTCACATGCCATGACTAGTGGAGGCAGGTTCTTTTGCTCTGGCTTACTAACATCGAAAGGTAGATCAGTACCTAACAGTAGCATGCCATCAGCTTGTTTGGTGAAAACGAGATTCACGAATGAATTTTCACGTTTTTTCTGTTGACCACTATCACCAAGTAATACTAAGTAACCATACTCCATTGCAGCTTCTTCAATACCGCGAATAATTTCAGTGAAGTAAGGGTCACAAATGTCTGGAACGATAGTTACGATAGTTTTTGACTCATTGCGACGTAAATTACGCGCAAGCGAGTTTGGTGAATAGCCAGCTTCCATGACAGCCTGCTCAACTTTTTTACGGGTTGAGGCAGATACTTTTTCCGGATTCATCAACGCACGAGAAACGGTTGCAGTTGAGACTCCGGCTAGCTGGGCAACATCCTTCATTGTCGCCATATTGCTTTCCTCTTTTATCTATATCTCTCTTATTATGCGGCTGGTGGATTCAGTGTCAAAGTAACAACGATAACGACCAACCAAGCAGTAACTGACTGAAATATGTCAATCCTATTCATATTGTAGAATGTATGAATAGGATTAAACATGCTCCAATTAGCATTAATTACATTCGCTATGTGAGCCTTGTCGCATTGTTTGTTTTAAGTTAAATCCTGCGGCTCAACATCAATCGACCAGCGTACCTTTTTTGCTAACGGTAACAATTGGATAGCGGGCTTCGCTATGCTTAAAATCTGTTGTAATGCTTTACGGTTCGGGGTTTGTAAAATCAATTGCCAGCGGTAACGCCCAGCACGACGAGCCAGTGGTGCTGGATTAGGGCCTAATACGCAGCAGTCTTGATCGTAGACTGGGCTTGATTCAAAGATCCCACGAATTTGCTGTAAGAGTTGGCACACGGTGTCGCTGTCATTGGCTTCTGCTCGTACTAACACTAAATGAGTGTAAGGAGGTAGCATGGCTTGTTTGCGCTCGGTTAATGCTGCTTGTGAAAACACGCCATAGCCTTTATGCAGTAGTGACTGTAAAAGCTGATGATCTGGGTGGTGAGTTTGTAATAACACTTCACCGGGTTTGCTTGCACGTCCGGCACGTCCCGCTACTTGAATAAAAAGCTGTGCTAAACGCTCTGATGCACGAAAATCATTACTAAACAGCGCACTATCGACATCAATTAAGGCGACCAATGTGACATTCGGAAAGTGGTGACCTTTCGCCAACATTTGAGTGCCGATCAGAATTTGGTATTCGTTATTTTTGATCGCTTCAAGGTAGTTTTCTAACGCCCCTTTACGACGGGTACTATCGCGATCAATACGCACGGTCTTAAATTCAGGAAACAGGGTTGCTAATTGATTTTCAAGTTGCTCAGTCCCAACCCCAACAGGCAGTAATTGAGTCGAACCACACTGTTCACATTGCGGCATGATCGGGCGCTGTGTTGCACAGTGGTGACAGCGCAATTCCCCCGACTGTTGATGTAAGGTGTAGTACGCATCACAACGAGGACATTCTGCAATCCAGCCACATTCGTGACACATCATTGCCGGTGAGAAACCTCTGCGATTAAGAAATAACATCACTTGATTGCCTGCATTTAAGTGTTTTCGCATTTCGGCAATCAGTGGTGCTGAGAGCCCTGCATCAAGGTATAGTCCTTTGACATCAATCACCCCATGACGCGCCAATTGAGCATTACCCGCACGTTTGGTCAGGGTCAAATGATGATATTTTGCGGTTTTCGCATTATGTAAGGTTTCCAGTGCTGGCGTTGCTGAGCCTAATACAACTGGAATGTTTTCTTTGTTAGCGCGCATGACGGCTAAATCGCGGGCATGGTAGCGCAGGCTATCTTGTTGTTTGTAAGAGGCGTCATGCTCTTCATCGACAATGATGATGCCCAAATTAGCAAATGGGGTGAATAACGCAGAGCGAGTACCAATGATGATCCCGGCTTGGTTATCACGACCAGCCAGCCATGCTGCCATACGCTCGCTGTCGTTGAGCCCTGAGTGTACTGTCTCTAGTGGCACATTGAAGCGACGACGAAAGCGGTTGATCGTTTGCGGCGTTAAGCCGATTTCTGGCACTAGAATAAGGGCTTGTTTACCTGCCGCCAGTACTGGCTCTAACAAGTTAAGATAAACTTCGGTTTTGCCTGAGCCTGTGACACCTTCAAGTAGATAACAACCAAAATTCGGATTGCTGTTAACGGTGGCAATTGCTAAGGCTTGCTCTTCATTTAAGCGCGGTTTTTCTTCTGTAACTGCAAAGTTCTGGTGCCAATTTTTATCTTTTTGCTGCTGTTGTTGCTCGATAATCCAGCCCTTATTGCTAACAGCTTTTAAGGTTGCAGAGCTGACATCTTCATTTAATAAGCTGTCATGACTTACAGGACCATTTTGTAATAAACGCAGTAGCTGAGCTTGTTTTGGAGCACGGGTGAGACCGTTAAGCGGTTGTGCTTTACCTGCTTCCGTTAGTGCCCAAAATTTTAACGTCGCTTGTGATGCTTCACGCCCTTTACGTAGCAGCGCAGGCATGGCATTGGCAAGGGTGTCACCGAGCGGGTATTGATAGTATTGGCTTGCCCATTTAAGCAAATCGAATAATGGCGGCATCCACAGCGGTGCTTTATCAATGACTTTTTGTACGGCTTTGAGTTGCTCGAGTGGAAAGTCGGAATGATCGGTCAGTGCTGTCACAATCCCTATTAATCGCTGGCGACCAAATGGCACCTGTACACGTCCTCCGATCACAGGCATGTCATCAGATTTAATTAGATAATCAAAGGTTTTATCTAGCGGAACAGGAAGGGCCACACGGGCGATGTTTGGGATCATAATCTACTGCAGTCATTGAGCGTGTAGTGAATAATACCAGACCGAGTGAAACTCGATAAGCCTTGTTAAGAACGAGAAGGGGAAGTTGTCTAAGATCAGAGAAGAAATACAGCGCTGAAAAAGCCTTCTCTCTGTTGATCTCCGTGAGATGATTGATTATTATACGCCGCCTGATTTGTCGCATAATGTGGCAAGATATTTTTTAACGACGTGTGGTGCCCGGCTTTGGATCGGGAGAGCGACACGGCCTTAATTTTGAGGTTATCCCATGAAACAAGGTATTCACCCAGAGTACACAGCAGTAAACGCACGTTGTTCTTGTGGCAACACTTTCGTATTTAACTCTACTATGGGTAAAGACATCAACCTTGATGTATGCGACAAGTGTCACCCATTCTACACTGGTAAGCAACGTCAAGTTAGCTCTGGTGGTCGTATCGACAAATTCAACAAGCGTTTCGGTGCGCTTTCTAGCAAGTAATCATTTGCCAGATGAATTTAGAAAAAAGGGATGCGTAAGCATCC
>NZ_SSMG01000471.1 GCF_009873615.1 Photobacterium lucens | reverse complement strand
GTTTTTTGTTGTAATTTGATCTCAATCAATACACAGGAGACCGAGTTGAACTATATAATAAATAGCTCAACAAAAATGGATAAATTTACGCCAAAACTCTTGGAGAAAAGTTATGATTACTGGTATTCAAATTACTAAAGCAGCAAACGACGAACTACTAAACTCTATCTGGATCCTAGACAGCGAATCAAACGAAGCACGTTGTGTTTGTGCAGCATCTGGTTTTGAAGCTGACCAAGTTGTAGCTCAATCAGACCTAGGCGATATCGAGTACCGTGAGCTAGCTATCGAAGCACCAGCTAAGATCGAAGGCGGTCAGCACCTAAACGTAAACGTTCTTAAGCGTGAAACGCTAGAAGACGCAGCTAAGCACCCAGAAAAATACCCACAGCTAACAATCCGTGTTTCTGGTTACGCAGTACGTTTCAACTCACTAACTCGTGAGCAACAACAAGACGTTATCGCACGTACTTTCACTAACAGCCTATAATTCTGTTAGCGACCTTAATTTAAGGTACGTAGCAATAAAAAAACGGCACAGAGTGCCGTTTTTTGTTATCTGTCTTTATGCTCTGCATGAGTAGAATACTAAAAAAGGAGCCGCAGCTCCTTTTTGATTTTCAATTCTCGCTCAATAAATCCCTATTGAACTGAACGTAATACGGCTTTCACAGCTTCAAAATCATTATCACGCTCTAGTGATAACAACTCCATCGCATTGTGCTTCGCCAAAGGCCCTGGTAGTGGAATGTCTTTTGCTAAGATCTCATCAACCACTTCTTTAAATTTCGCAGGGTGTGCAGTACATAAGAATAAGCCAGTTTCGCCTTCATTCAACTGCTCGTTAAGAATACGATAAGCAATCGCACCATGAGGCTCACACAAATACCCTTCTGCATCCATCTGCTTTAAGGTCTCAGCTGTTTGCTCATCTGTTACCGCACCATATCCTAGCTCGCTCAAGCCCCAGCCTTTAAGCTGACATAGCTCTTCGATACGTGGCCAGTTGTTTGGTTGGCTCACATCCATCGCATTTGAAATCGTCGGTACTGTTACTTTCGGTGACCAGTCACCTGTTTGCAAGTAACGTGGCACCGTATCATTAACATTCGTAGCCGCAATAAAGCGTTTAACTGGAAGACCAAGCGATTTTGCCAATAAGCCAGCAGTTAAGTTACCGAAGTTACCACTTGGCACTGAGATAACAACCTCTTTTCGCTCTGCTTTTGGCAGTTGCGCTACAGCTTCAAAGTAGTAACAGATCTGCGCCATTAAACGGCTAATGTTGATCGAGTTGGCAGAGTTTAGACCAACTTCTTGGCGCAATTCTGCATCATCAAAGGCTTGCTTCACCAAGGCTTGGCAATCATCAAAAGTACCGTTAACTGCAACGGTGGTAATGTTCTTGCCTAGTGTACAAAACATTTTTTCCTGTAGCGGGCTGATTTTGCCTTTCGGATACAGGATCACCACCTTGATGTTATCCATGCCATAAAAAGCATGAGCAACAGCAGCACCAGTATCACCTGATGTCGCAGTCAGAATGGTAATTTTTCCGTCACTATCTGTTACAGCAGCCAGTGATTGCGCCATGAAACGGCCACCAAAGTCTTTAAATGCTAAGGTTGGGCCGTGAAACAACTCTAACGCATACACGCCATCTTTTACTTTATTGATTGGTGCAGGGAATTGGAATGCTGTATCAACCATTTGGCTAACTGTCTCAGCACCGAGTTCATCACCAATGAAAGCCGATAAGATCTTGCTGCTGCGTGAGATAAAATCCATCTCTAGTAGCGCATCAATATCACCTAACTGTGGCAACTCTAATGGAAAGAATAGGCCTTGATTACGACCTAAACCTTGACGTACCGCCTGACCAAATGAAACCTGCTCTGCGTGTTCTTTTAAGTTATATAACTTCATTGTTAAAGCTCACTTCCTGTTACTTTTGCGCCCAAGCTGTCAAGACGACAGACATGAACAAATCCTTCATCATTTTGAACATAATGTTCTTCAAGCCAACGTGCAAGTCGTTTAGCTACGTCTAAATCGGTACAAATACTAAACATGGTTGGGCCTGAGCCCGAAATCCCACTCGCAATCGCTCCAGCATCTAATGCATATTGACGTGCTTTAGCAAAGCCTGGCAGTAGTTTTTCACGATAAGGTTCTGCCACCACATCTTTGATCATTTTAGCGGCTAACAACGGTTGATTTGAGTGACAAGCGTGAATAAAGCCCCCTAAGTGACGACCATGAGCAATCACATCTTGGCGACGATATTGCGCTGGTAAAATAGCACGGGCTTCAGCGGTCGGTACTTTGATCCCCGGATACGCCATCACCCAATACCAATCATCAAAACAAGGTACTTTTTGGCTGATAATACCTAGCTCTTCAACCATAAATTGCAAGCCACCCAAGTAGCATGGAGCAACATTATCATAGTGAAGACCACCTGATATCTCGCCTTCCATTTCACCCATTAGCGCTAATAATTCGGTTTCATTGAGCGGTTGATCATGAAAACGATTAAGTGCATCAAGGGCAGCCACAATCGAACATGCGCTCGAGCCTAAGCCCGAGCCAATAGGCATGTTTTTCTCAAGAGTAACCGACACAGGTAATAGTTTGATTGCTTTTTTATCTAGCTCACGGGCAAATACCTGCCAGCAGCGATAAACAATATTTTCTTCAGCTTGTTGCGGCAATTTATCAACAAATGCACCAACACACTGCAAGCTAAATGGCGTATCACCCTCAGCCACTTTCACCCGATCACCTAACAAGGTGCCATCAATAGGAGAAACCGCTGCACCTAATACATCAAAGCCTACGCTGACGTTACCAATCGATGCAGGAGCATAAACAACAACACTCATCTTATACTCCTCGCTTCCAACCTAATGTACGCATCAGATCGGCAAACACACCCGCAGCAGTCACTTCAGTACCTGCACCGTAACCACGCAGTACTAATGGAATTGGCTGGTAGTAACGGCTATAGAAAGCAAGGGCATTTTCACCATCTTTGATCTTAAACATTGGATCATCAGGGTTAACCGCAACAATTTTCACCGAGCACTTACCGTTATCAATTTCACCAACATAACGCAGTACTTTGTCTTCTTTTGCTGCATCTTGGGCAAGCTTAGTAAAGTATTCATCCGCTTGTGGTAAGCGTGCCATAAACTCATCAACCGATCCTGATGCATCAAAACCCGGTGGCAGCGCTTGTTCAACATTCACATCAGAAAGCTCTAACGCTAAACCTGATTCACGAGCCAAGATCAACAACTTACGCGCCACATCCATACCCGATAAATCATCACGAGGATCTGGCTCTGTAAAACCGTTATTACGTGCAACCGTTGTCGCCTCGCTAAAGCTCATACCTTCATCTAACTTACCGAAAATGTAAGACATAGAGCCAGAAAGAATGCCAGAGAAACGCTGCAGCTCATCACCAGCAGCCATCAGATTTTGAAGGTTTTCGATAACTGGCAGACCAGCGCCAACTGTGGTGTCGTACATAAACTTACGACGGCTTACACGTGCTGCTTGACGCAATTGTTGGTAGTACGCCATGCTCGCCGTATTTGCCTTTTTATTAGGTGTGATCACGTGGAAACCTGCAGATAAGAAATCAGCATATTGCTCTGCGATGGTTTGGTCTGACGTACAGTCGATGATCACAGGGTTAATAATGTGATTACGTTGAACAAGTTGGATCATACGAGCAAGGCTTAATGGCTCGCTCACTGCACCCATTTGATCGCGCCAGTTATCTAAATTGAAACCGTCACTATTGAGTAGTAAGCCTTTGCTGTTTGCCATACCGCAAACACGGATCACAATGCCATCATCTGCGAGTTTGCTTTGCTGACGTTGGATCTGATCAACTAATTCACCACCGACACCACCAACACCAATCACGAACACATCAAGGAAGTGCTGACTGTTAAATAGATTTTCATGACACGCTTTCACCGCTTCAGATACTTTGTTTTGTGGAATAACCGCTGAAATGGCACGCTCAGAAGAGCCCTGTGCAATCGCAACAATGTTCACATCCACTTCAGCCAGTGAGGTAAAGAAGCGAGAAGCGACACCGTGAGAAGTACGCATACCGTCACCAACTAAGGTCACGATAGAAACATCATCCGAAAATTCAACAGGCTCTAATAACCCTTCTTTAAGCTCTAGCTCAAAGCTTTCACTTAATGCCTTTTCAGCTTGAGCACGATCCGAAGTTTCAATACAGAAACTGATACTGTATTCAGAAGAAGATTGAGTGATAAGTACAATCGATACACCAGCAGATGACATCGCACCAAATACGCGTGCCGCCATACCAACCATACCTTTCATACCCGGACCTGATACGTTAACCATGGTGAGATCTTTTAGGGTCGTGATCCCTTTAATCGCTAACTGATCTTCACCGGTATCTTGACCAATTAATGTACCTGGTGCTTGTGGACTAAAGCTATTTTTGATCAGACATGGAATTTGGAATTGAGCAATAGGTGCGATGGTTTTCGGGTGAAGTACTGAAGCACCAAAGTAAGAAAGCTCCATCGCTTCTTGGTAGCTTAATGATTTAAGTAAACGCGCATCAGGCACTAGGCGAGGATCGCAGCTGTAGACACCGTCAACATCAGTCCAGATCTCACAGCAATCTGCACGTAGACAGGCAGCCAGTACAGCAGCTGAGTAATCAGATCCATTACGGCCAAGCGTCACTAACTCGCCTTTACTATTACCAGCAGTAAAGCCCGGCATGATGCAGACATGACCTTCAGGTAATGGCTGACGACGGAAGTTTTGCGTTGAGATCTCAATGTCTACATGCGCTTCAAGGTAACTCCCTTCCGCATATAAGTATTGAACAGGATCAATAAGGCTAGCAGGTTGCCCTTTTGCTTCAAGTACCGCTTTCATTGCCGCAATTGAAATACGCTCGCCCTTACTGATAATCGTCGCATAGACATTATCAGGGCAGAGACCTAATAACTTAATGCCGTGAACATACTCTTTTAATTGACCTAATGAACTTGCTAGCTTGGCATCTAACGCTGCTTTATCAAAACCTGGCTCTAGGGTTTTCAAACCACTAAATAGCTCAACAAAAACTTGCTCAAGATCGGCAAGTTGAAGTGATGCATCGCCAGTTTTAACAGCGTTATCAATCACAGAAACCAGCTTGTTTGTCACTTTACCCGGTGCAGATAGCACCACAGAGACGTCACCTTGCTGAGCATTATTCGCAATAATATCAGCAGCTCTTAAAAATCGCTCTGCATCGGCTAATGATGAACCACCAAACTTAAATACTCGCATTCCCTACTCCCGAGTCTCTATCCTGAACTATCTAGTGCTTTAACCTAGATATACTCAAATTATGTGAATTAAAAATCGTTAAAAAAAAACCCGCAGCTCTTATGAGTTGCGGGCTTATTGTTAATCTTTGCGCGTATCAGCCCGCACTAACACCTAAAATGTTAATGGTAATAATCGTGCGTGTAGTGCCGTTAAAGCTGAATACTTTTTTCATGTTGCTATGAATTCTCTTTTTGCTGATAGTTTACGTTTACAGCAATCATGGGTTAGAGTCAATAATATCTTCACAATTACACAACACAACAGACAGCAAAGTTTTACCATTAATCAACCGTTCTCATTAACAATTGTCACTTGCTATATTGGTAGCCTAATGTGCTATGTTGCATAATTCATATATTACCGATACACCAAGAGAGGTACGCCATGAGTACAGCGATGGAATCTTTAATAGCTCACACTATATTGCAAGGCTTTGATGCTATGTATGGTCGCTTTCTTGATGTTACAGCTGAAGCTCAACAGCGCTTTGAAAAGCAACAATGGGGTAATGTTCATCATGCATTAAAAAAACGGATCAGCTTTTATGATCACCATGTGGAGCTGGTTACCAATCAAATCCAAATCATGCTCGGTGAACGTTATGCTAACCATGATTTTTTAATGGCCGTAAAAATCGCTTATCAAGATTTATTATTGGATTATCCTCGTTACGATATTGCTGAAAGCTTTTTCAATTCCGTTTATTGTCGTATTTTCAAACACCGCAACATCAATCGTGACAAGTTGTTTGTGCATACATCACAAGAAGATCGCGTTCCCCCTTACCCAACCTCATTAACACGACATTACCAAGTTCAAACAACCCTACGTGCGATGTTTGAACGTATGCTTGATGACACTCCATTCACCCTACCATGGCAAAATAAAGCGCGAGATATCGACCACTTACTTAACTATTTGCAACGAGATCTCGGCGCAAAATTCGATCAAGGCACGACATTAGAGCTCATTCGTGAACCTTTCTACCGTAACAAAGCCGCATATTTAATTGGTAAACTGACCTTTGCTAATGGTGATTTTTCACCTTTTGTTATTCCTATTTTTAACGATCATAACCATGAAATTTATCTCGATGCTTGTATTTGTGATGTGAACGATATCAGTATCATCTTCGGCTTTGCCCGTTCCTATTTCATGGTTTATGCGCCAGCACCAGCAGCACTTGTGCGCTTTCTCTCACAACTGATTCCCAATAAAACACTGGCAGAGCTTTACACCGCTATTGGCTGTCAAAAACACGGAAAAACAGAGCTATATCGTGAATTTTTAGCTCATTTAGCAACAACTAATGACAAGTTCGTTATTGCTCCGGGGATCAAAGGAATGGTGATGTCGGTCTTTACCCTGCCTTCTTACGACTTTGTTTTTAAAATCATTAAAGACAAATTTGCGCCACAAAAAGACATTAACCACAATACGGTTAAAGAAAAATATCAGCTGGTAAAAGAGCACGATCGTGTTGGCCGCATGGCTGACACCCAAGAATACAGAAACTTTTGTTTCCCAAAAGAACGTTTTAGTGACGAGCTTATTGCAGAATTACAAGCAATTGCTCCTTCGATAATCACTATTACCGACGACACCATTATGATCGCGCACCTCTATATGGAGCGTCGCATGGTGCCATTCAATCTCTATATCGAAAATGCGAGTGATGACGAACTGCGCTACGCTATCGATGAATATGGCAAAGCCATTAAGCAACTTGCCGCAGCCAATATTTTCCCCGGAGATATGCTATTTAAAAACTTTGGGGTAACGCGCCATAAACGGGTGGTTTTCTACGACTACGATGAAATTACCTATATGACAGAAATGAATTTTCGAAAGATCCCGCCACCACGTTATCCTGAGGATGAGCTGGCAGCTGAGCCTTGGTATAGCGTTGGAATTAACGATGTTTTTCCTGAAGAATTTCGCACTTTCCTGTTAATTAATCCCAAAGTCAGAACGCTATTTGATGAACTGCATAGCGATCTCTTTGATGCCAACTACTGGCAACAACTTCAGCAAAATATTAACGATGAAAATTACCCCGATGTGATCCCGTATCCTGAGGAGTATCGCTTTATACACCATTACATCAGCGATAAGGATAGTGCCACCTCTCTGTAATAAAGAAAGTACTATTTACATAAACAGGCGTTGTAGATCATACATTGAAAAACTCATTGCATATTTCTCACATCTGCAATGCCATTTTCAACGGCGATCCCCTACAGTTAGAAGCATAAAATAATAATTAGAGAATAAGCTGATATGGCAAGATTATTTTTAGGGATTATTTTTTGTTTGGGCTCTCTTTTTCAGCCGGTAATGGCAACAGAATTTGAAGACTTAGGCTTAACTTATGACGGTGGTAAAAAGCTATCGTCAGGCTGGTTTCTATCTTCACAATCACGTCATCAACAAGCCTTTGATGTTTGGCAGATCGACAGCGGCTATTCATATCCAATATCGAAAAATACGCAGGTTTATTTGAGTACCCAACTGACCTCAACCACAGAGCAACAACATGGGTCTCGTGGTATAGCCTCTGGCGTAAAATACAACCTAACACCTAAAGTAAGCCTGCAAAGTGAAATTAATACAGCAACAATGGCTGAAAAAACCAAAGTCGGCATTGAGGTTAGTAGCCAATACAAAGTATCAGATAAATTAAATCTACGTGCTAGTGTCGATTATGAAGAGCTTGAACAAGTAATTGAATTAGGGTTGGGATTCAACTTTTAGTTATGTTAGTTCAGAACTGATAAATCTAATGCTGTTTTAGACAGAATAATGCCATTTAAATCAGCATAAATGTAATCCCCTGGATACACTAAATCTTCATTGATATTCAATGTAACATTTAGCTCTCCCATTTGACGCTTAATGGTTTTTATTGGGCAAGCTCCTATCGCTTTAACACCTAAATCCAGCGTCGCTAATGTACCGACATCACGTACAGCACCATTTACAATAATTCCCTGCCAATGATTTTTAATCGCCAACAGTGCCAATTGATCACCAAGTAGCGCACGACGACAACTACCATGACCATCAATCAATAACACTTTACCAGTACCATCCTGAGACAAAATATCACGGACTAAACTATTATCTTCAAAGCATCGTAGTGTCACGCATTGACCATAAAAAATCGGCTTACCGCCATAATCATTGCACGTTAAAGGAAGAAAATGGATCGCTTGTTCATAGTGATCGCAGAGATCAGGCAATAAATCTTTCATGATTTCCTCCTTGAGTAACACAGGCATTGCGAATAGATACTTAACAATACTCATGAGTACATTAACAACCAACCTACCCATTTATGGTTAGCCGCATAAAAGCAACACTAATCTCTAAAAGTATCTTTTATATCCAATACACTTAATGAAGCATGTCATATCACCGATTTTCCATACTAAATAGAGAAAAATCATATTTAGAGTAATGACACATAAAACATGCAACTAGTCGATGACAATGTTACAATTAAAAACATAACGTAAATGACATGTTGTCGTTAATGTAAGTTATAGCTTCAAAAACACACAATCGGTATGTTTTTTATTAATTTTTAATGTTGAATTAAGCAAGCCTCAGTGATTTTATCAATATTGTTAAATATAGTGATAACGAGCGCTAATACTTCACTCTGTTTGATATAAATCAACAAAGTTATAAATAGCTATACTAAACAAACGTACAATATTGTTAGAGAGCTGTTAAGTGAATACAATCGCTGCATTAATTAGGGAGAGTGTAGCCAACACCTCAGTTAATGAGGTATTTCGATAGCATTTACTATTACTATCGGAAAAAGGATGGTGTACCAACATAGGCAGCGATTTCGTAACCAATAAGTATTTTCGTTAATACTTTGCCTATATGTGAATTATTTTTATAGAATTTAACTTAACTCTGTTCATCGCAGATTTAGTTTTTGATATTAGGTACTGCCAATGCAAACCCCTCACATTCTTATCGTAGAAGACGAGCACGTAACACGTAACACCCTAAAAAGTATTTTTGAAGCGGAAGGTTACACTGTTTTTGAAGCAAACGACGGCGCAGAAATGCACCAGATGTTATCTGAAAATCCTGTTCACCTAGTGATCATGGATATTAACCTACCAGGTAAAAACGGTCTTCTACTAGCTCGTGAGCTTCGTGAACAAGGCGATATGGCGCTAATGTTCCTAACAGGTCGTGATAACGAAGTTGATAAGATCCTAGGTCTTGAAATTGGTGCAGATGATTACATCACAAAACCTTTCAACCCTCGTGAACTTACTATTCGTGCTCGTAACTTACTAACTCGTGCAATGAACCAAGGTCTTCCAACTGAAGATAAGAAGTTAGTTGAGCGTTACGAGTTCAACGGTTGGTCTCTAGAAATTAACAGCCGTTCACTAGTAAGCCCAAACGGTGATCAGTTCAAACTTCCACGTTCTGAGTTCCGTGCCCTACTTCACTTCTGTGAAAACCCAGGCAAGATCCAAACTCGTGCTGATCTTCTTAAGAAGATGACAGGTCGTGAGCTTAAGCCACATGACCGTACTGTTGACGTGACTATCCGTCGTATTCGTAAGCACTTTGAATCAGTTGCTGATACCCCAGAAATCATCGCAACTATCCACGGTGAAGGTTACCGTTTCTGTGGCGATCTAGGCGAAGAGTAATTCGTTTAGTTACCAATAAAAAAGGCTCCCTTGGAGCCTTTTTTTATATCTGTGATTAATGTACAGTTTCTATTTTACTTGCCGTACTGCTTAAGCCACGCTTTCAATACATCAATATCGTTTTGATAGCAGTTTTTGATCTCATCAACCCAATCATTAATATTTTCCCACCAAGCTGGTAGCTCTGGCGATTGCGCTTTTTGCGCCACTTGCTGAATGTGTTTTAGACCAATAGAACCTGCAGCACCTTTGATTTTGTGCGCTTCGAACTTAATCCCGTCTTGATCTTTCGCGACCATATTGGAGTCTAAAATCGCAATGTAATCTGGCATCATTTTTTCGAACATTTCGATACTGGCATAGACAGGTTTAGTACCAACAATATCAACATAAGACGTCAGCATTTCAAGATCGAGCAATTTATCAATCATGCTCTCACTTGGGCCAGATTGCTCATGGTCAGATTCTAATTGCTCAGCAACTTCATCTTCTTCATAGCTACAACTTAGTACAAGATTTTCGATCACACTGGTGATTGCTTTAACACTTAATGGCTTACTGATCGCTTCATCCATGCCTTTTTCAAGGTATTCGGTTTTATCGCTGATCACGTTTGCAGTTAGTGCAACTAACGCTGGTAAATCTTGGTATTTTTCACGTAACTGCTGCGCAATATCAAAACCTGTCATGTCTGGTAATTGAATATCTAACAGCACTAGATCGTAATCTTCAGGTTTGAACATGGCTAAGGCTTCATCACCTCGCATTGCTACAGTTACTTCATGACCTAGACTTTCTAGTAATGATTTTGCGACCGTGATATTTAACTCAATATCTTCAACCATAAAGATACTTAAACCCGTTAGCTCAGGTTTCACTTCAGTCACAATTTCTTCTTCAATCACATCTTCGACTAGCGGTACGCGAATTTTCACTCTGAATGTACTGCCTTCGCCGACTTCTGAATCCACCGTGATGTCACCGCCCATCAATTGCACTAACTGGCGAGATACCGCTAAACCAATTCCCGTACCCACAGCATGAATATTGTCATCACCCTGTTTTACTTGGTAATACATGGCAAAGATATTATCGATTTCAGACTTAGGAATACCAACACCGCTGTCTTCTACTTCAAAAACAATATCAGCATCATGTTCATGAATTTCACTGCTTACCGATAAAATCACACCACCGTGTTTGGTAAACTTGGTTGCGTTACCAATTAAGTTCCAAAGCACTTGGCGTAGTCGTGTACTGTCGACTTCAATATTCTTAGGCAGATCCGTTAAACATTCCAAATCAAAGCGTAAGCCTTTTTGCTCTGCCATTAATTGCGAGATATTACCCATTTCATCAACAAATTCATGGAAATCCAACGGCTTTGGCATCAACTCTAATCGACGACGATCGGATTTATCCAAATCAATAATGTCGTTAAAAATGTTACCTAGGGTGATCGCACTAACATGCACTGTACGCAAATAGCCACGCTGCTCATCAGTAAGCTCTGTATCCAGCAACATTCGACTTAGACCAACAATACCATTAAGTGGTGTACGTAATTCATGGCTGATCGTTGAGATAAACGAGGTTTTATCGCTACTCGCCTTCTCTAACGCATCTTCATACTTTTTACGTTCAGTAATATCACGACCAAACCCCATTAAACCTAAGCGGCGACCATTACGACTGTAAAATGGCACTTTGCGCAATTCAAATAGCGCTCGTTTACCATTTGGATAAACCAGCCATTGCTCATCAGTCATCGCATTATTTTCGTGAAATAACTCTTCATCGGTTTTGATGATTTTCTTAGCTACTTCTTCCGGATAAACATCCCACGGCGTTAAGCCCACCAGCTCTTTCTCCGTTTTGCCTAGCAGCTCAGACATTGCACGGTTACAGCCAGAAAACTGGTTCTTTTCATTGCGGTAGTAAATCAAATCAGGGGAAGCATCAAGAAACGACTTCAATAATGCACTTTGCTCCGCTACGGCAAGTTGGGCATTTTCACGCTGATAGACCTCATTTTCGAGATCTTGCATCGCTTCTTCACGGGCTTCCTCTGCTTTTTTCCTTTCTTCAATTTCTAAATTTAGCTGCGAGATATTATCTTGAAGCTGTTGGTTTAATTCCAAATCACGAGAGCGCATCTCTTCTAATTTAGTTACCAATTTAGATAGGCGTTGGCGAGATTCCTCTAATTGATCCACCACCACAGAGAGAAAGTACACCGCCCAAGGCGTGATCAATAAACCAAAGGTTACCGAGCGAACAATATCAATATCATTCACCGAACCATGTAAGATCAAAGTCACACACACTTGGACAATGACTGCTAGTGCAACCAAGCCTAAAGCGAGTAATAAACTAAAACGAACAATCCCCAGCTTAACCAGAAGATCAACATAGAATTGAGCTAAAATTTTGACTTGTTTCATCACTGAATACCAAAAGAAAGAAGACACCGCTAAAACGGATTAAACCCGTTAATGATAAGCGCTCATGCAAATTGCGCCAAAATATACGGTAAAACTTTAACCTTTACCTACAAAAAAGCCCACATAATGCAGGCTTTATTGTTACATCCTATTTTAATTGTGGTAATTCATACACAAATGCATCATCAATAAGGCTACCTTGTGCACCGTGGCGATCGAGACTGCGACCAATTTCAGTCATCGCTAACCAACGGTTCTCACACCACATTGGTGCTAATAAAGTAGGACGTCGAGCCGCGGCTGACACACGGTGATAGACCACATTGGCAGGTGTTAAACGGATCATCTCAGTAGCAATATCGGTGTAATCTTCAAGGCTGATCGGATCTAAACGCTCAGCTTTAAACGCTTGTCCCATCTTACTGCCTTCAACAATATGCAAAGGATGAAGCTTAATACCATCAACCCCTGCTGCAACCACTTTATTAATGGTATCGATATTGTCAGCTTTCGTATCGCCCGGTAAACCAACAATCAAATGGGTACAAACTTTAATACCTAATGCACGAGCACGCTGAGTGATCGCTTCATAGCAGGCAAAATCATGCCCACGATTAATACGCTTTAGGGTTTTATCATTGGCAGTTTGCAAACCAAGCTCTAACCAAATCTCATAACCTTGCTCCACATAACCAGACAATAACTCTAATACCGCATCAGGCACACAGTCAGGACGGGTTCCTACACATAATCCAACGATATCTGCTGTTTTTAACGCTTCTTCATACATCTTCTTCAATGTTTGTACTTCAGCATATGTGCTGGTGTAAGCCTGAAAATACGCTAAATAACGTTTCGCACGATGGATTTCACCAGCACGATCAGTTAGTTGCTGCTGAATAGGTAAATATTGTGTTTTTTCATCGGCAAACGACGCCACATTACAAAAAGTACAACCACCTCGACCAATCGTACCGTCACGGTTAGGACAACTAAAACCACCATGTAATGTTAACTTATGTACTTTCTCGCCATAGCGACGTTGTAAATCTTGACCAAAAGTATTGACGAGTTCGTGGAGTTGCATTGCTTGACCTAATCGTAAATAAGTATGAGTAGCTGTAAAACCGCGATAAATAGCGAGCTGATATAAAAGGACACGCAAGATAGCATCAATCACACGTTTAAAGTTTGTGCTGAGACAAAAATACCGCGTTCTTATTCCTAGTAAGCAAGCAGCTTTTAACGTAAATAAAATACAAAAAGAGAAATGGATTACGAGCAAATACGATAACGACAAGAGTACGTGACACTCAGCTTTTTTGCATGAAAACCCAATTGCGAATAATTATCAGGATTAGAGTGCTATTTTCGTGTTTAACAATGCAACAAAATAGCAATATTATGATGACTAAGTGTTAATTTTTATTGGTAATTAATGTATCAAAATTGTAGGATAGTTACACTTGTGCGCAATTTCTGAACAATAAAAGTGACTTAATCACCCTACATTAAAGTGATTAATTTCGCCCTTTCTCAAGAAATATAGTGTATTCGTTTACCTCACAACGAACACAGCAAAATTAAGTTTGCCAATAAAAAGGCCGTTTCACCTTGCGCAAACACATAATCATTACCGGTAGAACAGGATTGTTCATTTCAATACCTCATGATTGTGACAATAAATTAGGGATAACCAAGCCTTAGGAATATGGCTTGATGCAACTGGAAGGATGTATCTATGACAGATCAAGAGCTGAACGCTCAGGGACTTTATGTGCCTGAAATGGAGCACGATGCCTGTGGTATCGGCTTTGTCGCCCACCTAAAAAACCGTAAATCTCACCAGATTGTTACTCAGGCTCTCGATATGCTTGCGCGTATGGAGCACCGTGGCGGTCAAGGCTGCGATCCATGCAGTGGTGACGGTGCAGGTATTTTGCTGCAAAAACCTCACGAGTTCTTATTAGAAGAAGCACTGAAACTGGGTATTAAATTACCGACCTTCAACCAATACGGTGTCGGTGTGGTGCTATTTCCCAAAGATGAACATAAACGTCAACAATGTCGCGAGATCTTAGAGCGTAATGCGAAACGTCTTGATCTTGAGGTAATTGGTTACCGTGTGCTTCCGGTGGATAACTCAATGATCGGTGAAGATCCATTGAGCACAGAGCCACAATTTGAGCATGTGTTCATTACTGGTGGTGCTAATCTTGATCCTGCGGTACTTGAACGTAAATTGTATGTTCTACGTAACTACACGGTACGAGTTTGCCTTGAAAGCGTATCGAACATTGGTGATGACTTCTACATCAACTCACTGTCATATAAAACGCTAGTGTACAAAGGTCAGCTGACCACAGAGCAAGTACCTCAGTACTTCCTTGATCTGCAAAATCCAACGATGGTAACAGCACTGGCGCTGGTTCACTCTCGTTTCTCTACCAACACCTTCCCGCGTTGGCGTCTTGCACAGCCTTTCCGTTACATTGCGCACAACGGTGAAATCAATACCGTACGTGGTAACTTGAACTGGATGAAGGCACGTGAAGCGATCCTTGAATCGAATCTATTTAGCAAACAAGAAATTGAGATGCTATTGCCTATCTGTCAAGAAGGTAGTTCGGATTCATCTAACTTCGATATGGCGCTAGAACTGCTAGTACTATCTGGTCGTAGCCTGCCGCATGCCTTAATGATGCTGATCCCTGAAGCATGGCAGGAAAATAAGAACCTCGATCCTAAGCGTCGTGCCTTCTACCAATACCACGCCAATATCATGGAGCCGTGGGATGGCCCTGCTTCGGTGTGTTTCACTGATGGTGTTCAAGTAGGTGCAACCCTTGACCGTAACGGTCTGCGTCCTTCCCGTTATACCGTGACCAAAGATGACTTCCTCGTGATGGCATCAGAATCTGGCGTAGTTGAAATTGAACCTGAAAACGTCCAATTCCGTGGCCGCCTACAACCAGGTCGTATCTTCGTTGCCGATCTAGAACAAGGTCGCATCATTTCTGATGAAGAAGTGAAAGATAGCATCGCAAGTGCACAACCTTACGAGCAATGGGTAAAAGACAACCTATTAAGCCTTAAGACGTTGCCAGAAGCGGACAACATGCACCACCAGCCAACACCTGAGCGCTTACTGCATCATCAACAAGCATTTGGTGTCAGCTCCGAAGAAGTGAACGACATCATCGTTCCCTTGGCAAAAACCGGTTATGAGCCATTAAGCGCAATGGGTGCTGACTGGCCATTAGCAGTGCTATCACACCAATCACAGCATCTATCAAACTACTTTAAGCAGCTGTTTGCGCAGGTAACCAATCCACCAATCGATCCAATTCGTGAACGTATGGTGATGTCATTGAATACTTACCTTGGTAAGGATCAAAACCTGCTAACAGAAACACCTGCACACTGCCGTAAAGTTGAACTGGAATCACCTGTTCTTTCTAACGCTGAGCTGGAGAAAATCCGTGCTATCGATAAAGAGCATTTACAATCAAAAACGCTCGATATCGTATTTAGTGCAAGCGGTGAGGAAGGCAAACTAGAACGCGCCCTGAAACGTATTTGTCAGTACTCTGAAGATGCTGTTATTGATGGTTACTCGATCATTATCCTAACTGACCGTGCGGTAAACTCTAACCATGCAGCAATTCCTGCAATGCTGGCAGTCGGTGCTGTTCACCACCACTTAATCCGTAAAGGTCTCCGTGCGAAATGTGACATCGTAGTTGAGACGGGGGATGCTCGTGAAACCCACCACTTCGCCACACTTGTTGGTTATGGTGCGAATGCTGTTAACCCATACCTTGTAACTGAAACGCTGGTTGATCTTCAACGTAAGCGTAAGCTTGATCCTGAAGTACCAACAGACACCTTATTTGATAACTACCGTAAAGGGGTTAACGGTGGTCTATTAAAGATCTTCTCGAAGATGGGTATTTCAACACTACAGTCTTACCACGGCGCACAAATATTTGAAGCACTCGGTATTAGTAAAGCGGTCGTTGATAAATACTTCACTGGTACGGTTTCTCGTATTCAAGGTCTCACCATTGATGACATCGCACAAGAAGTGCTAGTTCGTCACCGTGTCGGCTACCCTACCCGTGAAATCCCAGTACAGGTACTCGATGTTGGTGGTGTTTATCAGTGGAAACAACGTGGTGAAAAGCACCTGTTCAACCCTGAAACGATTTCACTGCTGCAACAGTCAACACGTAACAAAGATTACAGCCAGTTTAAGCAATATGCGAAAGCAGTTGATGATCAAGGCGATAATGCTGCAACACTACGTAGTCAGCTTGATTTCATCAAAAACCCAGCAGGCTCTATTCCACTTGAGGAAGTCGAGTCAATCGAGAATATTCTTAAGCGCTTTGCAACAGGTGCAATGAGCTTTGGTTCTATCTCTTATGAAGCGCACTCAACGCTTGCGGTTGCAATGAACCGTATTGGTGCAAAATCTAACTCTGGTGAAGGTGGTGAAGATCCAATTCGCTTTGAGAAGAAAGACAATGGCGATTGGGAACGCTCTGCAATCAAGCAGGTCGCATCAGGTCGTTTCGGTGTGACATCTTACTACCTAACTAACGCTGATGAGCTGCAAATCAAGATGGCTCAAGGTGCGAAACCAGGTGAAGGTGGTCAGCTACCGGGCGATAAAGTTGATGATTGGATCGGTGCTACTCGTCACTCAACACCAGGGGTTGGTCTAATTTCACCACCACCTCACCATGATATTTACTCAATCGAAGACTTAGCGCAGCTGATCTACGATTTGAAAAATGCTAACCGTGCAGGACGTGTCAACGTCAAACTCGTATCGGAAGCTGGCGTAGGTACGATTGCATCCGGTGTTGCAAAAGCTAAAGCAGACGTAGTACTTATCGCAGGTTTCGACGGTGGTACAGGTGCATCACCAATGTCATCGATTCGCCACACAGGTCTACCATGGGAGTTAGGTCTTGCTGAAACGCACCAGACCCTACTAAAGAACGGTCTTCGTAACCGTATCGTTGTTCAATCTGATGGTCAGATGAAAACACCACGTGACCTTGCTATCGCAACCCTACTGGGTGCCGAAGAATGGGGTGTCGCAACCGCAGCGCTTGTGGTTGAAGGTTGTATCATGATGCGTAAGTGTCATAAGAACACCTGTCCGGTCGGTATCGCAACGCAAAATAAGACCTTACGTGAGCGCTTTGATGGTCGTGTAGAAGACGTTGTGACGTTCTTCCAATACATGGCTGAAGGTCTACGTGAAATCATGGCTGAGCTTGGTTTCCGCACTATCGATGAGATGGTTGGTCAATCTCATAAATTGAAAGTGCGTGACAACATTGGTCACTGGAAGTACAAGAACCTCGATCTAAGCCCTGTGCTTTACATCGAGCAACCACGTAGTGAAGACGGTGTCTACAACCAACGTGAACAAAACCACGGCCTAGAAACAGTACTTGATCGCAAGTTAATTGAACTGGCACAACCGGCACTGACCGAAGGCAAAGCGGTCGAAGCAGAGCTGTCTATCATCAACACCGACCGTAGTACAGGTACTATGCTGTCGAATGAAATTTCGAAAGTGTACAAAGACCAAGGTCTACCACAGCCAATGAACGTTAAGTTCAACGGCTCAGCAGGTCAAAGCTTTGGTGCTTTCCTTGCCAAAGGCGTGAAGTTTGAAGTCGAAGGCGATGCAAACGACTACTGGGGTAAAGGTCTATCTGGCGGTACGCTAGTACTCTACCCTGATGCAAAATCTGACATCGTTGCTGAGGACAATATCGTTGTGGGTAACGTTTGTTTCTACGGTGCAACCTCTGGTGAGTCTTACATTCGCGGTATCGCAGGTGAGCGTTTCTGTGTACGTAACTCTGGTGCACACGTGGTGGTTGAAGGTGTCGGTGATCACGGCTGTGAATACATGACAGGCGGTGTTGCGGTTATTCTGGGTCAAACAGGTCGTAACTTTGCTGCTGGTATGAGTGGTGGTGTTGCTTACGTTTGGGATCAATTTGATGACTTTGAAACCAAACTCAACCCAGAACTCGTTGATCTCGACCCAATCGAGAAAGAAGACCAAGAATTATTACTAAATATGCTAACGAAGCACGTAGCATTGACTGGTAGTACGGTTGCAGAGCTTTTCCTATCTAACTTCGAAGAGAACCTGAAGAAGATGGTGAAAGTGATGCCAAGGGATTACAAAGCTGTACTACAAAAGCGTAAAGCTGAAGCTCAAGACAAGGAAGCGTTGGAGGCCATCAATGGGTAAGCCTACTGGATTTTTAGAATTTGGCCGTGAACTGCCAAAAAAATTGGATCCGAGTGTTCGTATCCAAGATAACAAAGAGTTCGTCTTAAATGACGAGTTCGGTGACAAGATCAATGATCAATCGGCACGCTGCATGGATTGTGGCGTTCCTTTCTGTCACAACTCATGCCCTATCGGTAATATCATTCCTGAATTTAACGATGCGGTTTACCGTGATAGCTGGGAAGAAGCGTGGAACATCCTAAGTTCGACCAACAACTTCCCTGAATTTACAGGTCGTGTCTGTCCAGCCCCTTGTGAAAGCGGCTGTGTACTGGGGATCAACCAAGATCCCATCACTATCTGTAACATCGAAAAGACCATCGTGGAAACCGCTTACCGTGAAGGTTATGCCAAACCAAAAACGCCACGTTCTCGCACCGGTAAAACCGTGGCAATCATCGGCTCAGGTCCTGCGGGGCTTGCTGCTGCCGAGCAGCTAAACAGTGCAGGTCACACCGTGACTGTATTTGAGCGCGATGAAAAAGTCGGTGGTCTACTGCGCTTTGGTATTCCAGATTTTAAACTGGGTATGGATATCATTGATCGTAAGATCAACTTAATGGCAGAAGCTGGGGTTAAATTTGAAGTTAACACCCATATTGGTGTAGATATTAATGCTAAACAGCTTCGCCAAGAGTTTGATGTCGTCCTACTAACAGGTGGTTCAACAGTGCCACGCAACCTGCCAATTCCGGGGCGTGAGCTTAACGGTGTTCACTTTGCGATGGAGTTCCTAGCGCAAAACAACCGTCGTGCTAACGGTATGGATTTAAAAACCAAAGAAATCCATGCCAAAGACAAGCATGTGGTCGTCATTGGTGGTGGTGATACGGGCTCTGACTGTGTTGGTACATCAAACCGTCACGGTGCAGCCAGCATTACTCAGGTGGAAATCATGCCGATCCCACCAGAGAAACGTCCTGCAAATCAGCCATGGCCGTCATACCCAATGATCATGAAGACATCGACATCACATGAAGAAGGCTGTGATCGTTACTGGAACATCTTAACCAAAGAGTTCATCTCTGATGATAACGGTAACGTGAAAGGCTTACGAATTGCAGATATCGTTTGGCAAGATGCAAAACCGGGTGAACGCCCTGAGTTTAAAGAAGTGGAAGGCTCTGAGCGTGTTATTGCTTGTGATTTAGCTTTCTTAGCGATGGGCTTCTTACACCCTGAGCCAACAGGCGTACTTGCTCAACTTGATATTGCTCTTGATGAGCGTGGTAATGTGGCAACCACCGATTTTGCGACTAACCAAGCAGGTGTCTTTGCCGCTGGTGACATGCGTACAGGTCAGTCTCTAGTGGTACGTTGTATCAACGAAGGCCGAGAGTCAGCACGTGCCGTTGATGCTTACCTAATGGGTAACACCAATCTTGAAGCAAAAGCAGATTCATTAATGCTTTCTTAACATTTTTTGTAAAGTAAGCTTCTTTGTTAAAGCCAGCTCTTCGGAGTTGGCTTTTTTATTGTTACGACTCTCAATATTATTTTTTTCGCTATATTTTCTCATTATCCCTTAATAAACCTGCACTTTATTCCTAATAATAAGACGCTCAGCATCAAACATTGCTCAGTATAAATGCTTACAACTTGCTATATTTTCTTATGGTAAAAGAAGTTATCGCTATTTATCTTAACTTCATAATATTTCACTCCATTTGTTATGTCTATTTGACCTTTTTGTAAATTATGGTTACTTTGATGAATCGCAGGAAGCTGAATTGATGATCAGGATGATTATCAGATTGATGCAGTAAACCTGCTTATGACAAGTAGGTGCAAGGGAGAGTTGCAATGTCACTGTATGACCCATCACTGGAAAAAGATAACTGTGGTTTTGGTCTAATTGCTCACACTGAAGGGCAAACCAGCCACAAACTTGTTCGTACCGCTATATCCGCATTAGATCGCATGACTCACCGTGGTGGTATCGCCGCTGACGGAAAAACAGGTGATGGCTGTGGTCTATTAATTAAAAAACCAGATAGTTTTTATCGTATTGTAGCCGAAGAAAAAGGCTGGAATTTATCGCGAGAATTTGCCGTTGGACAGATCTTCTTAAGCCAAGATCCTGTATTAGCAGAGCAAGCACGAACGATCATTAATGAAGAACTAGCCACCGAAACCTTATCGGTTACGGGCTGGCGTGAAGTCCCTGTTAATCCAGCCGTTTTAGGCCCTATCGCTCAAGAATCCCTACCTAATATTGAGCAAGTTTTTATCAATGCCCCAGCAGGTTGGAAGCCTCGCGATATTGATCGCCGCCTCTATATTGCTCGTCGCCGCATTGAAAAACGTATTACCGAAGATAGTGATTTCTATATTTGTAGCCTTTCCACTCAAGTGATTGTCTACAAAGGGCTATTCATGCCTGCAGATTTACCTAAGTTCTACTTAGATTTAGGTGATATTCGTTTAGAGTCTTCCATTTGTTTATTCCACCAGCGCTTTTCAACCAATACCCAGCCTCGTTGGCCGTTGGCTCAGCCTTTCCGCTATCTGGCGCACAATGGTGAGATCAATACCATCATGGGTAACCGCCAATGGGCCCGTGCCCGTGGTTACAAATTTAGCTCACCTCTGTTACCCGATTTACAAACAGCAGCGCCATTTGTGAACGAAACAGGCTCGGATTCGTCAAGCCTAGATAACATGCTAGAGCTGTTCTTATCAGGCGGTATGGATCTGTTTCGTGCTATGCGCATGCTTGTGCCACCAGCATGGCAAAACCACCCTGATATGGATCCTGCGCTACGTGCATTCTATGACTTTAACTCCATGCATATGGAGCCATGGGATGGTCCTGCTGGCATCGTTATGTCCGATGGTCGTTATGCTGCCTGTAACCTTGACCGTAATGGTCTTCGCCCTGCACGTTATGTGATCACCAAAGACAAGTTGATCACCCTCGCTTCTGAAGTCGGTATTTGGGATTACACCCCAGATGAAGTATCGGAAAAAGGCCGTGTCGGTCCGGGTGAATTACTGGTTATTGATACGAAATTTGGCAAGATCTGGCATTCATCAGACATTGATAACGAACTCATGGGACGTCATCCATATAAAGAGTGGATGGACAGCCATGTAAAACGCTTAACCCCATTTGAACAGCTAGGTGATGAACAAGCGGGCGATCGCTCTTTAACTGATGATGAGCTAGCGGTTTACCACAAACAATTTGGTGTGAACCGAGAAGAGCTTGATCAAGTCCTGCGTGTTATTGGTGAAAATGGTCAAGAAGCAACAGGCTCAATGGGTGATGATGCGCCAATGGCAGTATTATCATCAAAAGAGCGACCGGTGACCGATTACTTCCGCCAAATGTTTGCACAGGTAACCAATCCACCTATCGATCCGCTGCGTGAAAAACACGTGATGTCACTTGCAACCTGCATTGGTCGCGAAATTAACGTGTTCTGTGAAACAGATAGCCATGCCCAACGTGTCGCATTTGGCTCGCCAGTACTGCTCTACTCCGATCTCGTTCAGCTCCTTGAGCTCGATGATCAATACTATGCTAACAGCATTATTGATATTAACTACAACCCTGCCGAGAAAGATCTAAAACAAGCATTGATCGATCTTTGTGATGAAGCTGAGCGCGTCGTAAAAGATGGCGCGGTATTAGTTGTACTTTCAGATCGAGGTATCAACAAAGACAAACTCCCAATTCCTGCGGCAATGGCGGTGGGTGCAGTACAAAAACGTCTTGTTGATAACAACCTTCGTTGTGACACCAACATCGTAGTGGAAACAGCAACAGCGCGCGATCCACACCAGTTTGCTGTGCTATTAGGCTTTGGCGCAACAGCGGTTTATCCATACCTTGCTTACGAATCACTCGGTCAGCTTATCGATAGCGGTGCAATCAATAAAACCTACCGTGAAGCGATGACCAACTTCCAAAGCGGCATCAACAAAGGTCTGTTTAAGATCATGTCGAAAATGGGAATTTCCACCATTTCGTCATACCGCTGCTCAATGCTATTTGAAGCGATTGGTTTAAGTGATGAAATCGTTGAGCTGTGTTTTAAAGGCGTTTCTAGCCGAATTGCTGGGGCTGACTTTAGCGACTTCCAACAAGATTTAGTCAATCTATCTCGCAGAGCATGGTTAAAGCGCAAACCAATCGAACACGGTGGACTACTGAAATACGTTCACGGTGGTGAGTTCCACGCCTACAACCCAGATGTCGTCAGTACCCTACAAAAAGCGGTGAAATCGGGCGATTATCAAGACTACTTAGCCTTTGCTAAAGAAGTCAATGAACGCCCTGTTGCAGCTATTCGTGACTTATTTAAGTTAAAAGATGGCACAACCGCGATTCCTCTTGAGCAAGTAGAAGCAGCCACCGAACTGTACAAACGCTTTGACTCAGCCGCCATGTCTATCGGGGCACTTAGCCCTGAGGCACATGAAGCACTCGCCATTGCGATGAACCGCTTAGGAGGTTGCTCTAACTCAGGTGAAGGTGGTGAAGATCCACGCCGCTTTGGTAACGAGCGTAACTCACGCATCAAGCAAGTAGCGTCAGGTCGATTTGGTGTCACGCCACACTACCTTGTCAATGCTGATGTTATTCAGATCAAAGTAGCACAGGGTGCAAAACCAGGTGAAGGTGGTCAGCTACCGGGTCATAAAGTCACCACCGAGATCGCAAAGCTGCGTTATGCGGTACCGGGTGTCACCCTAATTTCACCGCCACCGCACCATGATATTTATTCGATTGAAGATTTGGCTCAGCTGATCTTCGATTTAAAACAAGTCAATCCAAACGCTTTAGTATCAGTCAAACTGGTATCTGAACCTGGCGTTGGCACTATCGCAACGGGTGTTGCTAAAGCGTACGCTGATTTAATCACAATTTCAGGTTACGACGGCGGTACAGGCGCAAGCCCACTCACGTCGGTGAAATACGCAGGTAGCCCATGGGAGCTTGGTCTAGCTGAAACCCAACAAGCACTGGTTACCAATGGGCTTCGCCACAAGATCCGCTTGCAAGTCGACGGCGGTTTGAAAACCGGTCTTGATGTAGTGAAAGCCGCTATTCTTGGTGCTGAAAGTTTCGGTTTTGGTACTGCGCCAATGGTAGCCCTTGGTTGTAAATACTTACGTATTTGTCACCTAAACAACTGTGCGACTGGGGTTGCAACGCAGGATGAAAAACTGCGTCGTGACTTCTTCAAAGGCCTGCCTGAGCAAGTGATGAATTACTTCATCGGTGTCGGTGAAGAAGTACGAGAAATTCTTGCCCAATTAGGTGTTGAAAAGCTTACCGACCTGATTGGTCGTACCGATCTTCTTGAAACTCTGGAAGGCTTTACAGCTAAGCAGACAAAACTGGATCTGAGCCCTATTTTAGCAGCACCAACACCAAAAGAAGGCAAAACACTGTACTGCAGCGAAGCTAATACACCATTTGATAATGCCGAGCTGAGCCAAGCCCTACTAGAGCAAATCCTACCTGCAATTGAAAGTCGCAGTGGTGGTGATTTCTACTTCGATATTTGTAATACCAACCGTTCGATTGGTGCTCGTTTATCCGGTGAAATTGCTCAGCGTTATGGCAACCAAGGTATGTCAGCAAATCCTGTAACGCTACATCTTACGGGTACTGCAGGTCAGTCTTTCGGGGTATGGAACGCAGGTGGTCTAAACCTGAAATTAACAGGCGATGCCAATGACTACGTTGGTAAAGGCATGACGGGCGGTATTATTTCTATCCGTCCTCCGCAAGGCTCTGCCTTTAAATCCAGCGATGCCACGATTATCGGTAACACCTGTTTATACGGTGCTACCGGCGGTAAGTTATTTGCAGCAGGTAAAGCAGGTGAGCGTTTCGCAGTGCGTAACTCTGGCACCATTGCGGTAGTTGAAGGTGCTGGCGATAACGCATGTGAATACATGACCGGTGGTATTGTTGCCATTTTAGGTAAAACGGGCGTTAACTTTGGTGCAGGCATGACAGGCGGTTTTGCTTATATTCTTGATGAAGATGGTGATTTCGCAGGACGTGTTAACCCAGAACTTGTCGAAGCACTACCGTTAGATGAACTAAACATCCACCAAGAACACCTACGTGGTTTAATCGACCGTCACCTACAAGAAACAGGATCATGTCGAGCACAAGAGATTTTGGCGAACTTTGATCAATGGATCCCGAAATTCTATCTTGCGAAGCCGAAGTCAGCAGATATCAATACCCTGCTGGGTCACCAAAGTCGTTCAGCTTCTGAACTACGTCTTCAGGCGCAATAAGGGAGGGAAACCGAATGAGCCAGAATGTTTACCAATTTATTGACGTCGAGCGCATCGACCCACCAAAGAAGCCGCTAAATGTTCGTAAAATTGAGTTCGTTGAAATATACGAACCTTTTACGGAGCAGCAAGCAGGTGCACAGGCGGATCGTTGCTTAGATTGTGGTAACCCTTATTGTGAATGGAAGTGTCCTGTTCATAACTACATTCCTCAATGGCTAAAACTCGCTAACGAGGGGCGTATTATTGAAGCAGTAGAGCTATCTCACCAAACCAACACACTACCTGAGGTGTGTGGTCGAGTTTGTCCACAAGACAGATTATGTGAAGGCTCTTGTACCCTTAATGAAGACTTTGGTGCGGTAACTATCGGTAATGTCGAAAAGTACATTACCGATAAAGCCTTCGAGATGGGCTGGAAACCAGACATGTCAGGGGTTGAATGGACAGATAAAAAAGTTGCCATCATCGGCGCAGGTCCTGCCGGATTGTCATGTGCTGATATTCTTGTTCGTAATGGCGTAAAACCTGTGGTCTTTGATCGCTACCCTGAAATTGGTGGCTTGCTAACCTTTGGTATTCCGTCATTCAAACTTGAAAAAAACGTGATGGTAAACCGTCGTAAAATCTTTACTGAAATGGGGGTTGAGTTTCAGCTCAATACTGAAATTGGTAAAGACATCACCATGGAATACCTGCTGGCAGAATACGATGCTGTTTTCTTAGGGGTAGGTACTTACAAAAACATGCGCGCTGGGTTAGAGAACGAAGATGCAAACGGCGTTTATGATGCGCTGCCATTTTTAATTTCTAATACCTACAAAGTGATGGAGTTAGAGAACAGCGCACCTTTCCTTGATATGAAAGGTAAACGTGTGGTGGTATTAGGCGGTGGTGATACTGCGATGGACTGTGTGCGTACTTCCATTCGCCAAGGTGCTAACGATGTGGTGTGTGCTTATCGTCGTGACGAAGCCAATATGCCCGGCTCTAAACGTGAGGTAAAAAATGCCCGCGAGGAAGGCGTAAACTTTATGTTTAACCTTCAGCCATTAGGCATTGAAGTCGATGACGCTGGCAAGGTTACAGGCGTAAAAGTCGTGAAAACTGCACTAGGTGAGCCAGATGAAGCTGGTCGTCGCCGTCCTGAACCTGTTGATGGTAGTGAGCATGTATTAGGGGCTGATGCCGTGATCATGGCCTTTGGCTTCCAACCTCATGCAATGCCTTGGCTTGCACCATTTGATGTAGAGCTCGATCAATGGGGACGTATTAAAACCTCATATGAAGCGCACTTTGCATATCAAACAACTAACCCGAAAATCTTTGCGGGCGGTGATGCGGTGCGAGGCTCAGATTTGGTGGTCACCGCCATTGATGAAGGTCGAAAAGCGGCTGAAGGGATCTTGGATTACCTTGAAGTATAACCCGTAGAACATATCAAAAAGCGGAGGGGAAACCTTCCGTTTTTTTATTCGTGCCGTTCCTGAGTAACGATTACTTTTGGTATAAATTCTCTCGCTCATGGTACACTTATTCCCATTAATGGCACCTTGGGTGCGTCGCTTGAACAACAAGAGAACGAATCAATGAAAATCGGCATTATTGGCGCAATGGAGCAAGAAGTTGCGATCCTAAAAGCACAACTAGAAAACTGCGAAACCCACAACAAAGCAGGTTGTACTATTTACACCGGTACGCTAAATGGTGCGGATGTTGTCTTGTTACAATCAGGCATTGGTAAAGTAGCCGCAGCAGTAGGTACTGCAGTACTACTTGAAACCTTCCAACCTGATGTTGTGATCAACACAGGCTCTGCTGGCGGTTTTGAATCAAGCCTTAACGTTGGTGATGTTGTGATCTCAACAGAAGTTCGCTACCACGATGCTGACGTAACAGCATTTGGTTACGAAATCGGTCAAATGGCACAACAGCCAGCAGCTTTCCTATCTGACGAAAAGCTGATGAATGTGGCAGAGCAAGCATTAGCCTCTCTTCCAGAACAACCTCACGCTGTTCGCGGTCTGATCTGTACTGGCGATGCATTCGTATGTAGCGCTGAAAAGCAAAACTTCATTCGTACTAACTTCCCATCCGTCGTTGCGGTTGAAATGGAAGCGGCAGCAATTGCACAAGCATGTCACCAGTTCAAAGTACCATTTGTTGTAGTTCGTGCAATTTCTGATGTTGCTGATAAAGAATCACCAATGAGCTTTGATGAGTTCTTGCCACTTGCAGCGAAAAGCTCATCAATCATGGTAGAGAAAATGGTTGAGCTACTTAAGTAATCTGACTTAAGTTAACCACTTTAACGATAACAGCTGTCACGGATGATGGAATCACTTGTTGCGTTACTCACAACCAATAGCTCCCTACTCGCTTTGTGGGGGGCTTTATTATTGCACTGGGTTTTACCCATTCCCTACCCACTTCACCCTATTGTGATTTGGCAACGCCTTGCGCTACTCATTGCCGAACGGGTTAATCATCCCAAAGAAAATCCATCCCAACGTATTCTCGCAGGCTCATTAGCTTGGTTTTTAATGTCAGGCACGGTACTGATTTTATTATTCGCTTTCAGCCAGCTAGTTTGGTATCAAACGATTTTCCAAATGACCTTGCTGTGGATGGCAATTGATTGGCAAACCTCAGCAAAACTCGCCAAACAGTTTAATCAAGCCTATAACCTTGAGCACAAAGGGCGATGCCGAGAATTACTCGCCGATCACGTCAATCGTAATACTGAAAATTTATCACTACTTGGGCTGGGTAAAGCTGGAGCAGAAACCCTATTACTTGGCTACGGGCGCAATGTGATTGGAGTATTATTCTGGTACGCCATTGGAGGTGGCATTGCTGCGATTATGTATCGCTTAGCCATTAGCCTTGCCCGTACATGGTCACCGAGCCGTGAACAATACCGTTTCTTTGGCCTACCAGCGATCCGTATTGCACTTATTTTAGATATCGTACCGCTGCGCCTATTTGCGCTGTTAATTACCCTAGGTCAAAATGCCAAGCTCGCTTTCAAAGGGCTAATGCAACAAGGTGAAAATTGGCAGTTACCTGGGCCTGGCTGGTTACTGGTAGCAGCGGGTCACAAACTGTCTTTATCACTGGGTGGCCCTGCGATGTACAACCAAATAAAAATGGAGCGACCTCGTATTGGCGGCAAAATAGCACCAGCATCGCTTCATCTTGCTCAAATTCAGCAATTAATGACCAGCCGACTATGGTGTTGGATCATCATCGAAAGCGGCTTACTCATTCTTTTTCACGGACTAGCTTAATGCGCTTCCTGCTTCTCATTGTTATTGCTCTATCACCATTTTCCTCTGCCTTTGCTGCACAATCACAACCTGTTCAACGCATCATTAGTTTATCGCCACACATGACTGAACTCGCTTATAGTGCAGGATTGGGAGATAAACTGATCGCTGCCAGCGATTACAGTGATTACCCCGAACAAGCAAAAAAGCTAGAGCGTGTCGCCAACTATCGCGGGATTAAAATGGAGCGTATTCTGGCACTAAAGCCCGATCTGATACTAGCGTGGAAAGGCGGCAACCCAAATCGAGAAATGGCGCGGTTACAACAACTAGGAATTAAGATTTTTTATTCAAATCCAACTCAATTAACAGATATTGCAGATACGATTATCAAACTAGGTCAATTTTCAGATGATCCAAGCATAGCTAAAACAGCTGCGACACAATTTAAGCTGCAATTGGCAAACATAAAAGAGCAATACAAAAACAAACCTAAGGTTCGTTACTTTTACCAATTAAGTGACAGTCCTATTTTGACACTATCTGACGGTAACTGGCCCAGCCCTGTTTTTAGCTTTTGTGGCGGTGAGAATATTTTTGCCAACAGCACAGCTGCTTATCCGCAAGTTAATCAAGAACAAGTTGTTGTACGTCAACCTGACGTGATCTTTGGCTCAAGCCATGCAACATCACAAAAAAATAGCCCATGGTTAAATTGGCAAGGTGAACTGCCAGCAGTTGATAACCACCACCTTTACCAGCTTAATAGTGATTGGTTAAACCGCCCAACATTACGCACGCTCAATGCGATTAAACAAGTGTGTCAACTTCTGGATAAAGCAAGAAACCAGTAATCTTTGCTGTGAAAGGCTTCACTAAAGATAGATTTTATTGTTGTACCTAATACTTTTGTCAGTACAATCGCCTGCCAACTTCCCCACTTCTCAACTTGATTAGGGATCAACATGCTCATCTATATTCTCGATATGTTCGGCACCGCCATTTTTGCGGCTTCGGGAGTACTCATGGCTGGAAGATTACGGATGGATCCTTTCGGCGTCATTGTATTAGCCAGCGTAACCGCCATTGGTGGTGGCACCATTCGTGATATGGCATTAGGTGCAACCCCTGTTTTCTGGATCACTGATACTAATTATCTTTGGGTGATCTTTATTACCTGCATCTTCACCATGCTTGCTACCCAACGTCCTAAACGTATGCCTTGGTATTTTTTACCTGTCGCTGATGCCATTGGGCTTGCCGTGTTTGTTGCTATCGGTGTTGAAAAAGCCCTACGCTATGGTGCATCACCAATGGTTGCGGTGATCATGGGTGTAATCACAGGCTGTGGTGGTGGCGTTATCCGTGATGTATTAGGCCGAGAAATCCCAATGGTGTTGCGTATGGAAGTGTATGCTACTGCCTGTATTATTGGTGGTATTGTACACACTGCAGGCTTATCGCTTGGGATATTACCTTCTGTTGCTGCTGTGATGGGAATCATAACTACCCTCACCATTAGGCTTGCCGCTATTCGCTGGAATTTATCCCTGCCTATCTTTGCCTTACGCAGCTAACAAAAAACCGCCTATCTTGGCGGTTTTTTTATAACGTCTATTTTATTAATACAGCAAATAGCAACTGTTTATTCTTCGATAGAAGTTGCACGACGACGTTTAAAGTGACGAATAACCCACCACGCTAATGCACAAACCAGTACAACAACAACAGCCCAGCATTGCATTTGATATTTATGATAAAACGCTAAAATTGGACCTAATTCATCATGTAAATAAGCTGGTGCAACACCGAAAACAAGCAGCCATACAGTAACAGCTAAGAAATTACCGAGTAGGAAAAGCTGAACTGGCATCTGGGCAATACCACAGCCAATACACATAAATTGCTTAATACCTTCAACAAAACGGCTGATCACTAACCCTAACATGCCGTAGCGATCAATAAACTGGTGAAGTTTGCTTAAGGTACGAGGCTTAATCCATTCTTTTTTGGTTAAGACATGGCCAAACTGACGGCCAATAAAGTAACCAATACTGTTACCAATAAAGCTACTTGCCCAAGCCACAGTTAACACCATTGGCAGAGACATTTTACCGGTAGAGGCAAGTAAACTAGCTACAATCAATAATGACTGACCAGGTGCAGGAATACCCATACCTTCAACAGCAATGGCTAGAGCTAAAATATAGTATCCATACTCGTGCAGTAACGGGGTCAGTTCGGTAATAATATGTTGAATCGATTCCATAGCCAGTCTATGTAATAAAAGTGAAAGGTGATTTTTGATAGTAGCTTGTCTATTGGAGAAGGCATAACGATCAAAGCTAGAAAGTAAGCTTTCACAAAACACAATGCATTAAGATTTAAAGCCAACCTATTATTTATAAAGACTATTTTACAGATAATAAAAAAGGACGCCTAAGCGTCCTTTTCTGTATTCTCAATCACATAAGATCAAATTGATTATTTAATCGTCACGCGAGCAAACTTACGCTTACCTACTTGGAATACATAGTTACCAGCAGCAGGTACTAATTTAGTATCTTCTACTTTCTCACCATCTTGCTTCACAGCGCCTTGACGGATCATACGCATTGCATCAGAAGTTGAGTTAACCAGTGCCGCTTCTTTTAGTAAGTTAGCAATTGGTAGACCTGCTTCGAATTCAAACTCAGGCATTTCATCAGGTAGGTTACCTTTTTGGAAACGACTGATGAACTCTTGAAGTGCAGCTTCTGCTTCTTCTTCAGAGTGGAAACGTGCAATGATTTCTTTCGCTAGTAGGAACTTCACATCACGTGGGTTCTTACCTGCTGCAACGTCAGCTTTAAATTGCTCGATCTCGCTCATTGGGCGGAATGATAGCAACTCGAAGTAGCTCCACATTAGATCGTCAGAGATAGACATGATCTTACCAAACATTTCGCTTGGTGCATCAGCAATACCAATGTAGTTATTTGCTGACTTAGACATCTTCTTAACGCCGTCTAAACCAACAAGTAGTGGCATCGTTAGGACAACCTGAGGTTTTTGACCGTGAGATTTTTGTAGCTCACGACCCATTAGTAGGTTGAACTTCTGATCCGTACCACCTAGCTCTACGTCAGTTTCCATTGCTACTGAGTCGTAACCTTGTAGTAATGGGTACATGAACTCGTGGATCGCAATTGGACGGTTTTCTGTGTAACGCTTTTTGAAATCGTCACGCTCTAGCATACGAGCAACCGTTTGGTTAGATGCTAGACGGATCATACCTTCTGCACCTAGCTCTGATAGCCATGTAGAGTTAAACGCAATCTTCGTTTTAGCAGGATCTAGGATCTTAAATACCTGCTCTTTGTATGTTTCTGCGTTACGCAGTACATCTTCACGAGTTAACGGTGGACGAGTTACGTTCTTACCAGTTGGATCACCAACCATACCTGTAAAATCACCAATTAGGAAAGTGACTTCATGGCCTAGTTCCTGAAAAGTACGCAACTTATTAAGAATAACCGTGTGACCAAGGTGAATATCAGGGGCTGTAGGATCGGCACCCAATTTAATACGTAGTGGACGGTTTTCTTTTAGCTTTTCAATCAGCTCAGCTTCAGGGATAAGCTCATCTACCCCACGCTTTATCTCAACAAGTGCTTGTTCAATGTTGGCCATTCTTGTTCGCTCCCACAAAATTGGCAAAAATAATCAGTAGACCATCTTACTTGAATAGCAGGCTTTTTTGAAACCAGTTAGACTGAACGTCGTTTATTTTTTCGGAATATATGTGAAAAAATCAGTATGAAAGGAACTTCATCGCCTCGCTTCCCAAGGAAGAACCTCTTTTTTATCATTTTAATTAGTTTCGCTACTCTCGGTCTCATTGCATTACCTCCTCCAGAACAAGAGAGTGATCCCGAAACAGAGCGTAAATTTAAAATCGGTGTCGCTTATCCTGTCTCGATCTCATCAGCCTCCACAACAGCCTTTTCCAATACAGAAGAAACCCAAAAGCTCACATGGAAAAAACATGTTATTGAAAGCGGTGAAAGTTTAGCGATCGCTTTTAATAATATTGGCCTTGATGGTAAAACCTTACACGCCTTACTAGAAACTGACGAGAACACCAAACTCCTTGAGCGACTTCGCCCAGGTAATATCATTGAGTTTGGATTTAATAAAGAAGGGCAACTGACGGAACTTCGCCATCCTCGTAATCATTTAGAAACGCTTATCGTTCGCCATAACGGTGAATCATTCACCAGTGAGCTCGATAAAAAAGAAATCGAAACCCATACCAATTTTGCCCATGCCACCATTGAAACTAGCTTCTGGAGTGCCGCTGATAAAGCGGGTTTAACAGCCAATCAAATCATGGAAATTGCAGCACTATTTGGTTGGGATATCGACTTTGCACTCGATATACGTAAAGGCGACAAATTTGAAGTACTGTTTGAACAACACTACCTTGATGGACATCCTGTTGATCGCGGTTCAATTTTAGCAGCTACCTTTACCAACATGGGGCAAACCTTTACCGCGGTTCGTAATGAAGATGGAAAGTACTACGACAAAGATGGTCAAGCAATGCGTAAAGCCTTCTTACGATCACCTGTCAACTTCCGTTATGTTAGCTCTAACTTTAACCCTCGCCGTCTACACCCCGTCACAGGGCAAGTGAAAGCGCACCGTGGCACTGATTATGTCGCACCTGTTGGTACGCCTATTTGGGCGGCTGGTGATGGCGTGGTATTAAAATCTGCCTATAACAAGTTCAATGGTAACTATGTTTTTATCAAGCACAGTACTAAATATGTCACGAAATACCTGCACTTAACTAAGCGTATGGTCAAAACTGGGCAACGCGTAAAACAAGGCGATACCATTGGTACCTTAGGCGGAACAGGTCGTGTAACAGGCCCACACTTACACTATGAATTCTTAGTCAATGGCGAGCACAAAAACCCTCGCACAGTGGATTTACCACAAGCCAATTCACTATCAGGTAAAGAGCAAACTGCATTTAAACAACGTGCAAAGCAACAGTTAGCAAATATCAAGCAGTTGAGTCAGTTAGTGGCCAATAACAGTATTTTGCTAAACTAGCCTCAAATTAAAGACACAAAAAAGCCGACAAAATCTGTCGGCTTTTTTATTGATCCATTGCTAACGTGATAAAACGTTACACACTGAATGATGCACCACAACCACATGTTGTTGTTGCATTCGGGTTATTAACGAAGAAACGCGAACCTTCTAGACCTTCTGTGTAATCAACCGTACCACCAATTAAGTATTGTAGGCTCATTGGGTCAACAACAAGGGTTACACCGCTGTTTTCAATGGTCATATCGCCATCGTTTACTTTTTCATCAAAAGTAAAGCCATATTGGAAACCACTACAGCCACCACCAGTGATGTAAACACGTAGTTTTAGATCCGGGTTTTCTTCTTCAGCGATCAGTGTTTTTACTTTATTCGCTGCAACGTCAGAAAAAGTTAGCGGCAAATTCGCATCGCTCATTACAAAACCTCTCACACACTTCTGTTAATTACGCTGATTATCTAATACCTGACTATGTTGTTCAAGTATTAGCCTCACTTGTTGGAGAGTCATGGCGTAAACGTTCTTTTTTAATTGTTCGGTGTAGCAACTGCGAATAAATCGGTTGGCCGCCTAACATTTGAGCCAGCATAGTCGCACCGAGAGTCGTAATAATCAATGGTAAAATCAGATGATAGTTATTAGTCATCTCAATAACCAACAAGATCCCTGTAATCGGCGCACGTACTGTCGCTGCAAACAATGCCCCCATGCCCGCAATCGCAAACAAGCCAGGATCAATGCCCAAATCTGGGTATAAACCTTGCGTCACCATGCCGTAGAAAGTACCGAATAAAGTACCAAGAGCAAGCATTGGCGCAAAAATACCGCCAGGCGCACCTGAGCCAAAACATAATAAGGTAGTGGCAATACGAGCAAAAAATAACAGCATTAACATGCCAAGGCCGTAATCGCCATTCGTCGCATGTGGGATCAGGAAAATACCGCCGCTAGTTAACTCAGGGAAGTAAAGTAGCAACAAACCAAAACAGCCGCCAATCAAAGTACCTGTAATTAAATAACGTTTATGTTCATTACGATGGATTTTAATAAAGCCATCTAATGCAAAAATAATTAAGCGGTTAAACAGCACACCAAAACCACCAAACAACATCCCTAACACTAAAAATAACCAAAGGGATTTTAAGGCTGGTGCATCATACTGCGGCATGGAGATCACCGCTTCTTGACCACGCAATAAACGAAACACGATATTCGACATTACCGCTGAGATCATCACACATTTTACCGAGATCAAGCTGTAACGAAATTGCGGACGCATCTCTTCGAGCACAAACATAATGCCCGCCATTGGTGCGTTAAAAGCCGCCGCTAAACCGCCAGCAGCACCTGCCGCTAATAACGAGTGACGACCTTCTTTATCTTTAAGCCTAAAAATATCGGAGATCATACGACCGATATTACCGCCCATTTGTACCGTTGGACCTTCGCGACCCAACACCATACCTGAGCCTAATGCACCTAAACCGCCGAAGAATTTCACTGGGATCACACGCCACCAGCGAACCGGGCGCATTTCCTCCATTGCCCCCTCAATTTCAGGAATACCTGAACCGCCCGCTTCCGGTGCAAAACGACTGACTAAGTAGTAACCAATAAAAGCGAGTATCGCACTGACAATAAAGGCCGCCAACCATAACGGTAAGACGCTGGTAATTTCATTGCGTAGCCATTCCGTACGTTGCTCTGTGACCCAATTAACCCCAATTTCAAACATGGTGCCAACAAAGCCAGCAAGGATACCGACCAATGCTGATAAAAAGAGAACAGAGACAGGTGTTTTGTCTCGGGTAAGTAATTGCCTTACCAATGCACGTGGTTGAAGATGAGGAGGCATGTGGATCCCATGCGTTTTATCAGTCATTTTTCGGCCGTATTGTTAAAAGATTGCACGTAGAATGCAGAGAGGATAAATATGAAACTATTAGATCTAAAAGAGTAATCCATGATGTGCATTTATTATACTGCTAATGTTGAAAAATAGCTTTGCAGCTGTGACTTGTATAACAAATTAACAGAAGTTTATTGCTCAGTTAGCGCAAATATCACCCATAAAACGCTCTCCCTAAAGCGGATCCTTTTAGGTACAATAGGCTATCTACAATCTACACACTTCTCTGGCCTACAATCCCTAGGACAGAAAACTATGTGGATTGGATCTACGCCTGACTTTTTTATATAGGATCTTACAATGAGCAGAACGAGCAAATCAGCTGATTTATTTGCCCAAGCACAACAGAAAATCCCTGGTGGCGTAAACTCACCAGTACGTGCATTTGCTGGTGTCGGTGGTACACCACTATTTATTGAACGTGCCGACGGCGCATACATTTTCGATGCTGATGGTAACAAATACATCGACTTCGTTGGCTCTTGGGGTCCAATGATTTTGGGTCACAACCACCCAGTGATCCGTGATGCAGTAATTGAAGCTGCGCAACAAGGTTTAAGCTTTGGTGCACCAACGGCGATGGAAATTACCATGGCTGATCTTGTATCGAAACTAGTACCATCAATGGAAATGGTACGTATGGTGAGCTCAGGTACAGAAGCAACCATGAGCGCGATTCGTCTTGCTCGTGGCTTCACTGGTCGTGACAAGATCTTAAAATTTGAAGGTTGTTACCACGGCCACGCTGACTGCCTATTAGTAAAAGCAGGCTCTGGCGCATTAACGTTAGGCCAACCAAGTTCACCTGGTGTACCAGCAGATTTTGCTAAACACACGTTAACAGCAACCTACAATAACCTTGATTCTGTACGTGAAGCATTTGAAGCAAACCCAGATCAAATCGCTTGTATCATCGTTGAACCTGTTGCAGGCAACATGAACTGCATTCCACCCGTACCAGGCTTCCTTGAAGGTCTACGTGCGATCTGTGATGAATTCGGTGCCCTATTAATTCTTGATGAAGTGATGACTGGCTTCCGTGTTTCTGAAGGCGGCGCACAAGGTTACTACAACATCAAACCTGACCTAACAACACTAGGTAAAATCATCGGTGGTGGTATGCCTGTCGGTGCGTTTGGTGGTCGTCGTGAAGTAATGGAATATGTTGCACCAACAGGCCCTGTTTACCAAGCAGGTACTCTATCTGGTAACCCAGTTGCGATGGCAGCAGGTCATGCTTGTTTAACAATGCTAACAGCTGAAGGTAATGAAGCTCGCTTAGCAGAAACAACAAAGCGTTTAGCTGAAGGCTTTAAAGCATTGGCAGACAAACACGGCATTCCATTAGCTGTCAATCAAGTAGGTGCAATGTTCGGTTTCTTCTTTACCGATCAAGCCAACGTAACTTGCTACGAAGATGTGACTAAGTGTGATATTGAACGCTTCAAGCGTTTCTTTAACTTAATGCTTGAGCAAGGTGTTTACCTAGCTCCTTCAGCATACGAAGCATGCTTTACTTCACTTGCTCACGGTGATGCAGAAATTGAAGCAACGCTTGATGCTGCAGATAAAGCATTCGCGACATTAGCGGCTGAGTAATTTCTGAATTTTTTCAAAAAGATTGAATAAATTAAAATAAAAAAGGTCACATAGGGTGGCCTTTTTTTATGACTATTTTTTAGTATCTAAATGACTAAAAATTAGCTTAACTAAACGCTATAACACTAGGCTTGCTTATTGCCAGAAATATAATGCAAGTAAGGCCATGATGACTAAAATAATTAGCGCAATAGGTGGTCTGCGTTTTTTTTTGTCATCACAGCCACAATTACAACATCCCATAAGCCATCTCCACGATAAAAGGTATAATCATTGACTCTTGTATGATGATTATAATGATAATCTTTATCAATAACAGCGGTAATGATGAAAGCTTATTTATAAAAGGATATAAACCGTGTCACAGCCATTTAAAATCGAGCCTCGCCACTGGCTCCTTATTATTGCTTTATTTGTCGCTGCGTTTGCCAGCTACAAACTGATCGAACCTTACTTAGGTCCGATTGTTCTCGCGTTTATTATTTCATTGTTATTTGCGCCACTGCATAAACGTCTACTTGCGTTAATGCCAACCCGTGCCAATACCGCTGCAATGTTATCGTGTTTTATTCTTACCGTGATCATCGTGATCCCATTACTTATCGTGTTCTCATCGATTGTTCACCAAGGAACAACTGTCTCAAAAGAGAGCTATGAATGGATCACATCAGGCGGCCCGAAAGAGTTATTCGCTCACCCTTACGCCCAAAAAGCATTAGGGTTTATCGATAAATACTCACCGTTCCATAACTTTGATCCACAAGTGGTGATCCAAAAAATCGCCACCACGGCATCACAAGTAGGCTCACAAGCATTAAACATCAGTGCCCATATCTTAAGTGATGCGACGAGTATCTTAGTTAACTTTATGATGATGCTATTTGTGTTGTTCTTCCTACTACGTGACAACGACAAAATGATCGCTGCTATTCGCCACGTGATCCCACTGTCTCGCAGTCAAGAAGATGAAATCATGAACGAAGTCGAGCAAGTGGCAAAATCTGCGGTACTTGGCTCCTTCTTAACCGCTGTTGCACAAGGTATTGCCGGTGGTTTCGCCATGTGGTTATGTGGCTTTCCAGGCTTATTCTGGGGCTCGATGATGGCCTTTGCATCATTAATCCCGGTAGTGGGTACTGCACTGATTTGGCTACCTGCGTCTTTATACTTGCTACTGGTTGGTCAATGGGAATGGGCACTGTTCCTTGCAGGTTGGGGCGTGATTGTAGTCGGCTCAATTGATAACGTTGTGCGACCACTATTAATGCAAGGCAGTTCAAGCATGAACACCTTACTGATCTTCTTCTCCATCATTGGTGGTATCCAACTGTTTGGTTTGATCGGTATGATTTATGGTCCTATTATTTTTGGTGTCACATTGGTTCTGTTCAAAATGTATGAAGTTGAATTTAAAGACTTCTTAGAACAACAAGATAAAAACTAATCTGCACCTTTCATGCCGCTTGCCAAATCGATAGTTGATTGAAAGCGGCATTTTCTTATCTCTCTCTTTGGCCAGCACTGTAGATTTCTTTCCAACCGCTCATAAATATGGAACAATTCGCCCCCAAATTTATGATGTCTACATTGAGGCCAGTTACATGTCTTATTGCGCCGCGAGCCAGGTCGTTGCTCGTCAATCTGAGTTTTTCGAAAATCGTAAAGTCCTTATCGCTGGCGAGTTAAGTGATACCTTCGCATCAGAATTGTGCCAAACAGCACAAACGGTGTCGGTGTTTACCACTAACTATGGCTTCTTCAATGACATTCAACGCTTTAGCAATGTAAGTAGTTACTTCGGAGCAGAACTTACTGAGACGCCAGATATCGATATGATTTTGCTTTACTGGCCGAAAGCAAAAGCAGAAGCAGAATACCTAATGACCATGCTACTTGCTAAGTTTGGTACTGGGGTTGAAGTGTGTATCGTTGGTGAAAACCGCTCTGGGGTACGCAGCGCAGAAAAACTGTTTGCAGAATATGGCCCACTGACAAAATACGACTCAGCACGTCGCTGCAGCTTCTATTGGGGCCGTTGTGATAACACGCCTAAAGCTTTTAACCTTGCTGATTGGTTCCGTAGCTACCCTATTGATATTGCAGGCGTACAGCTAACTGTTCGCTCATTACCTGGTGTATTTAGCCATGGTGAGTTTGATAAAGGCTCTGAATTGCTGCTCAATAACTTACCGAGTCTACACGGTAAAGTACTGGATTTTGGTTGTGGTGCAGGTGTGATTGGCGCTGTAATGAAAGCCAAATATCCAGCTATCGATCTAGAGCTTTGCGACATTAGTGCCCTTGCGATTGAATCAGCGAAAGAGACCTTTAAGGTAAATAACCTAGAAGCAAGCAAGTTCACTGCAACTGACGTGTATAAAACCCTAACCGGCCCTTACCAATTCTTGATCAGTAACCCACCGTTCCACGCAGGATTAAAAACCTTCTATGCGGCAACCGAGCAGTTTATTGAACAAGCTCCACAATACCTTAACCCTCAAGGTCAAATGGTGATTGTGGCAAATAGCTTCTTACAATATCCACCTCTGATTGAAGCAAGCCTAGGTCATTGCGAAATTACTGCTAAAACCAACAAATTCAATATTTACGCCGCAACCAAATAATCGTTAATTTAGTTTTGACGTGATTATCGTAAGGGCGACAGTGTTTCGCCCTTTCTTTTACCCTTTTTACTCCGTTAAAAACGTTAATTCTGTGTTTTTACCCACGCTTCCTTACTGTAATACTTGATCCCTCTAAACAACCCAGTGTAAAAGTATCATATTAATAAATATGGACTTAGTGATGGCTAACGAACGGAAAAATTGTCAAAACGACATCAATATCGTTGCCTTACAATTTAACGTGAATCCCTAATCCGCAATTCAGATCGTATTACAATCATATTATTCAGGCACCGGAATGCAGAATACTACGCGATTTAAACGTCTCCAACATACGTTAATGTTGGCTTTTATTGTGCTCAGCATCACCCCTTTGGTTTTATCAGCCTTATATTTCCTCAACTCACATACCAAAGATCTCGCTGCACAAAGCATCAATCACTTAGCCTCTTTACGCGATAACAAGCAAAAGCAGCTCTACAGCTTTTTTGCCGCTAAAGAATCAGAGGTGAAGAGTTTCGCTCGCTCAGAATTATCCAATAACAGTGGCGGTCGTTTTTATGGCCTTGTGGGTGCTTATCATCAGCTAGGCAATATCGAACCTCAGCTTACCGAGCAAGGGCGTGCGAATTATTTCTCACAAACCCTGACCAAGAAAAACGATAACAACAACCAGACGACCTATGTTGGGCATGAACGTTATCGTTTGATGTATAAGCGCTATAATGCGGTTTATAAAGAATATCTAAAACGCTCTGATTTCAAAGACATCATGTTGGTTGATTTGTCAGGCAACGTGGTTTATTCCGTCCATAATCACAGCTTATTTGGCATTAACTTGCTTAAAAATCAGCAAGCATCACCTGCGCTAAAGCAGACCTTTGAAACCATTAAGCAAAAAACCAAACTAAGCCAAAAACAACCCGATCAAGTACCTGTTACGTTTACCGATTTCAGCCAAACAGCTAATCATGGTGATACAACAGCATGGTTTGCCGCTCCTATTATTCAGCAAGGCTATTTGCACAGTTACGTGTTTATGGAGCTAAGTAACAAAGCCATTTCTGAGCTTATTCAAGATCTGGGTAACAATGCTAATTACGTCCAAACGCTGCTGATCGGTCAAGATCATAAGCTGCGTTTTTCAGCAGAAGCCGATTTACCTAAAACCTTACAAAGTGAGAGCATTAGCCAAGCATTGGCAGGAAAATCAGGGGTGGGTAGTTTTAAAAACTACAATCACATTCCTGTACTCAGCGCCTTTTCGCCGCTCGATATTTTAGGGAACAAATGGGCATTAGTGGTTGAATTACCAGAGAAAGAAGCCTTTGCTCGCATTACCGAGTTAGAGAAAATCTTTGGCATTGGCATGATCACTGCCATTCTCTTAGTGATATTTGTTTCTCACCTACTTTCCAACTCAATCACTGCGCCATTGTTGCGTTTAACTTGGGCAGCAGAGAAAGCCTCTGGTGGTGATTTGGATCAGGTTATTGAAGGCACTGAACGTAGTGATGAAATTGGCCGCCTTGCGATCAGTTTCTCTCGCATGCAACGCTCTATTCGCGAAAAAATCAGTTTGATCAGAACCCAAAACGACGAGCTAGAACAAAGCCTTAAGATTATTCAGCAGAAAAATGATGAGCTACAAACCGCAGATAAACTAAAAGATGAATTTCTGGCGACGACGTCCCATGAACTGCGTACACCACTTCATGGTATGGTCGGTATTGCAGAATCATTATTGGCAGGCGCTAATGGTCCACTGCAAGATCCGCAGCGTCGTCAGCTTGAAATGCTGATCAACAGTGGGCAACGCTTAACGAACTTGGTTGATGATCTGCTGGATTATCACAAGATGCGTTATGGCGATCTTGATATTCATCGCCATGCTATTGATCTATCAGCAGCTGTTCGTTTGGTTTTAGAGCTTTCAAGCCACCTATTAGGTAATAAACCAGTACGTATCATTAACCAAATACCAGCGGATTTACCACTGGTTGATGCCGATGAACAACGCCTAGAACAAGTGCTATACAACCTTGTTGGTAATGCGATTAAGTACACATCTGAAGGGAAAATTATTATCTCTGCCACTGTGCTTGAGCAGCAATTACGAGTACAAGTCGTCGATACAGGTCAAGGCATTCCTAGTGAGCAGCTTGAGCATATCTTTGAGCCCTTGATCCAAGCAAATTCTGGCTCGGCTAATTATCGTCAAGGGGCTGGGCTTGGGCTATCAATCAGCCGCCAACTGATTGAATTAATGGGCGGTCGCTTATACGTCAGCAGCCAGCCAATGGTCGGTACCACCTTTAGCTTTACCTTGAATCTGGCGACAGAGGCGCAAATTAATGCGATTTCTCATGAGTCCACCAGCCAACATTTCCAAGCACCGTCATTAGATTCAAGCAGTTGTGAAAGTAGTAATTTACCAGAAAACCCGAATGGTGACTTGATCCTAGTTGTTGATGACGAGCCTGTTAACCTTCAGATCCTAAACAACTTTTTACGTTTAGCAGGTTATCGAGTGAAAACGGCTGAAAGTGGTCCACAAGCACTCTCAATGGTGGAAGAGCAACGTCCAGATCTGATTTTGCTTGATATTATGATGCCAGAAATGAGTGGCTATGAAGTTTGTACAACCCTAAGAAAACAATACTCTATTTTTGAGTTGCCTATCATGATGCTATCAGCCTTAGGACAGATCCAAGATCGCATTAAAGGCTTTGAGTGTGGCGCTAATGACTATTTAACCAAGCCTTTTAATAAAGAAGAGCTCATTGCACGTATTCAAGCTTACCTACAAGCGAGTAAGACTGAGCATGAAAAGCAAAAGAACCACAGCTTGCAGCAAGAAATCCATCGCAGAGAGCAAGTAGAAATCAGCTTAATTGAAGCGCAAAGCCGTTTACTGGGGTTATTGGATTCCACCACAGAAGCGATCATTTGTGTCCAAAATGAAGGCCGGATTCGTTACGTCAACAGTGCTGCAGGTAAGTTATTTAAACGCCCACCTGAGCAGCTAGAGCGCCATACACTAAGTGATATTTTAGCGGCTGAATTACCAGACACCATCACTGAGAGCCACCATTACAATGGGAAATTAAGCTTCCTGATCGGTGAGCAAGTGCAAACACTGTCAACCGATATCATTAATTTGCCACAAGAGTCTGGGCTAAAGCAGATGTTCGTATTCGACAGTCAAGGGCCATCGGCGGATCACCGTATAGGTTTACTCGAAAATGCAGTAGATATGTTGTCTGAATTTGCCTTTAACGGTGATAAAAACAACCTGCAACAGCTGCGTGAACTGGGCGGTGAGTTTACTCGACTGGCAGACAAGCTCGATAGCAATAGTCAAAATAAAGGGCAACAAATTCGAGAATTACTGGTTGATTCAATGAAGAACACCCTTGAACTCTGGGAAAGCGAATCAAATAAAACCAAATTTGAACTAGCAGAAGAAAGTGGGTTATGGCGCGTTTATCTAGACCGTAGTACGTTACAAACGCGTACTCTAGATAAATACCTTCATATTGAAACGCTACCTAAAACGCCACGCTGGCGCACAGTGATTAACACCATGGATTATGTTCTTGAACGCTGTCATCAACCAACAGCTGCACGTCAAGAGCTCGCCACCATGCGTGATAAACTGCACCATACCATTAGTACCAGCTAAATTATTTATCACTCTATAAAGGCTCCTTGGGAGCCTTTTTTATTATCTCTATAATGACTCTCGGCATCTTTACTTCATCATAGCGACAGCATCAACATCCCCTTAATCGACCAAATAAACAGACTCACAGCGACAATAACCGACGACATACTCACTTATTTCTAGCCTAAAAACATTATCCTTTAGTCTTATAAATTCGTTTTTTTAAATAAGAAAAAATCTCATTAAAAAACGTAAAAATGACCTAAATCACACTCTTATTTCTGCTTACTTTTAAGCCAATTTTGCAAAAAAGCACTCTTAAAAGACCTTAAGAGGAATTAGTTTTTGTTTATGAGAAGCGAATCACAACAAACTTAGACGATAAATTTTCCGCACAGAAAAAACGGTACAAAAAATATGTATTACATAGAAAAACATCTAAAAACCCAAATAAAAACATTAAAAATCAAAAACTTAAAGCAACCGCTTTTAATCGTACTATTTACCTTACGAGCTAGTTAAATGTGATGTAATACACATTTAACATTAAGCTGAAAGCGGTGTAAAAATCAGAAATTAACGTTTTTGACGTGGATTTTAGAAGTTTTAACGTTTTTAACGGGAAGCCAGATTGACGATTTAGCGATTACGGAGAATATTTAAGCCACTGAGAGCTTACAAGGCCATTCATCGGTTCAGCGTTACTCAGTTCCGTTGAAGTAGGTTCGAGGGCTCCAATGATGGAGCAAACTTTAATTTCCATTAAGTGAAACAGAGCAAAGAGTAAGGAACAGCTATGCTTGCCAATATTAACAAAACTAAGTTAGCACTTGCAGTTGTTGCAGCAGCAACCGCTTTCACAGCACCAGTCGCTTCAGCAGCAGAAAAAAGCCAGCTAACAGTCGTACCAGATTTTTACCCTACAATGGTACGTAACTTTAACCCATTCCTAGCGACTAACCTTCGTACAACAACTGAGTTCGTTTACGAGCCGCTCGTTGTATTTAACCAAATGAAAGGTAACGAGCCAGTAATGCGTTTGGCGAAAGACTACTACATGTCTGACGACCTAATGCAAGTAACGTTCGAAATCCGTGACGGCGTTAAGTGGTCTGACGGTAAAGCGTTCTCTGCAGATGACGTTGTATACTCTTTCGATCTAGTGAAGAAGAACCCAGAGCTAGACCAACGTGGTATCAACAAGTGGGTTAAATCAGTGAAGAAAGACGGTAACAAAGTTATCTTCTCTCTAACTGAAGCAAACTCTAACGTTCCATTTGAAATTTCTTTCGTACCAGTTGTTCCTAAGCACATCTGGAGCAAAGTTGAAAACCCAACAACTTTCACTAACGAAAACCCAGTAGGTACTGGTCCATTTACTGAGATCGATACTTTTACTCCTCAACTATACGTTCAGTGTCGTAACCCTAACTACTGGGATAACGCTAACCTAGAAGTTGACTGTCTACGTGTACCTCAGATCGCAAACAACGATCAGCTACTAACTAAGATCATCAACTCTGAGCTAGATTGGACTTCATCGTTCATTCCTGACATCGACAGCACATACGCAGCTGCGAACCCTAATCACAAATACTGGTACCCAGCAGCGGGCACTCAGTCATTCATGTTGAACTTCAAGTCGCCTAAAGAAGGTAACAAAGAAGCAATCAACAATGTTGATTTCCGTCGTGCGTTCTCTATGGCTATCGACCGTCAAACAATCATCGACATCGCGTTCTACGGTGCGGGTACACCAAACGACTACGCATCTGGCCTAGGCGATGGTTTCAAAACTTGGTCTGATGAAGCAGTACACAACAAGTACAAAGCATTCAACACTTACAATGTGAAAGGTGCTAAAGAACTTCTAGCGAAAGCTGGCTTTAAAGATACTGACGGTGACGGTTTCGTAGAAACACCAACTGGTAAGAAGATCGAGCTTGAAGTTCAATCTCCAAACGGTTGGACTGACTTCAACAACACTGTACAGCTAGGTGTTGAGCAGCTTCAAGAAGTGGGTATCAACGCGAAAGCTCGTACTCCTGACTTCGCTGTTTACAACGAAGCAATGCTAAACGGTACTTATGACGTAGCTTACACAAACTACTTCCACGGTGCAGATCCACACCTATACTGGGATAGTGCGTACAACTCACGTCTACAGTCTGGCGACGGTATGCCTCGTTTCGCAATGCACTACTTCAAGAATGCAGAGCTAGACAAGCTACTAGACAGCTTCTACAAGACAGCAGACAAAGCTGAGCAGTTGAAGATTGCTCACGGTATCCAGAAGATCATTGCTGAGAACCAAGTAACAATCCCAGTAATGTCTGGTGCGAACAACTTCCAATACAACGAAACTCGCTTCACTGGTTGGTGGAACGAGAAGAACCCTCAAGGCCGTCCAATGGTATGGGCAGGTGTTCCTGAGCGTCTACTTCAAGTACTGGATCTAAAACCAAAAGCATAATTTCTGCTTAATATTTGCGGTGCACACCTTGTGCACCGCCTCTTCCCCTCAAATCCTTTCTTCTATAAAAGGTATGGCGCCTTGCGTCAGGGGGTTTTACGTCCTGAATTCAGCTCAGGAAGGCAAGCTGGATGTGTAAGGTGTGAGTTATGGGATTTTTTCTACGTCGTTTATCGTTTTATTTTGTCGCGCTAATTTTCGCGGCCACGCTAAACTTTATTATTCCGCGTGCGATGCCTGGTGACCCAGTTACCATGATGTTCGCAAACGCAACTGCGCAGGTAACTCCTGAGCGTATCGAAGCCATGAAAAAGCTATTAGGCTTTGTTGATGGCCCATTGTATGAACAATACTTTTCTTACCTAGCTAACGTATTTACGTGGAACCTAGGTACTTCTATCAAATTTTATCCTCTATCAGTTAATGAACTGCTAGGTGGCGCTGTAGGTTGGTCTCTATTCTTAGCAGGCTCTGCAGTAATCCTTTCTTTCTGTATTGGTTCTGTACTAGGTATTTTCGCGGCATGGAAACGCGGCAGTACTTATGACGCATTCATCTCTCCGGGTATGCTAGTTGTACAAGCGGTACCACCGGTTGTTATCGCAATGCTAGTAATGTTTACCTTTGCTATTGGCTTACAGTGGTTCCCTACTGGTAACGCATTTACCCCTGGCGTTGTTCCTGATTGGACGAGCTGGGCATTCTACAAAGACGTGATGTACCACGCCGCATTACCACTATTCTGTGCGACGGTAATTCAGATTGGTGGCTTCTTGATCAACATGCGTAACAACATGATCAACCTGCTAAACGAAGATTACATCACCATGGCTAAAGGTAAGGGCCTTAGCGAAAACCGTGTGGTATTCAACTACGCAGCACGTAACGCAATGCTACCAAGTGTAACCGCACTTTCTATGGCGCTAGGTATGGCTATCGGTGGTCAGCTGATTGTTGAAATCATCTTTAACTACCCAGGTCTTGGTACGGTGATGCTTAACGCAATCCACTCTCGTGACTACCAAGTTCTTCAAGGCCAGCTACTTATTATGACTATGTTCATGCTGTTCTTTAACTTCATGGCCGACATCCTGATCGTTGTGCTTGACCCTCGCCTACGTAAAGGAGGCAAATAATTATGAAAGCCTTATTTAAATTATTATCAGGTAACCCTAAGGCAATGTTTGGCCTAGGTATCATCAGTGTCTTTATCCTAGCTGCTATCTTTGCGCCGTTTATTACTGAGCACAACCCAGATAAAAGAACAGGTAAACCACACGAATACCCAGCATTTGTTGTAAAAGCTGCACAAGAAAATCCTGAAGGTTGGGTGGCTGAAAACTTAGCAACCAATAAGCGTACCCTGCTGATGTCTAAAGATGCAGAGCACGTATTAGGTACCTCTCGTATGGGTCGTGATATCTGGTCACAACTTGTATACGGTGCTCGTACATCACTAGCGGTAGGTTTCGGTGCGGGTCTAATGGTGTGTTTCTTAGCAACGATCATTGGTATTTCAGCAGGTTACTTTGGCGGTAAGGTTGATGAAATCTTAACAGCAGCGATGAACATCATGCTGGTAATGCCACAGCTCCCACTGCTGTTCGTTATCGCAGCCTTTATCGGTCAAGCAGGTCCAATGACCATTGCGGTGGTTATCGCCATGACCTCCTGGGCATGGGGTGCACGTGTTGTTCGTGCCCAAACCCTATCGCTACGTGAAAAAGAGTTCGTAAAAGCGGCTGAAGTATTAGGTGAATCATCATGGCGCATTATCTTCGTTGAAATTCTGCCAAACCTGATCTCAATCGTAGGCGCAAGCTTCATCGGTTCAGTAATGCTTGCAATCATGACCGAAGCAACACTGTCATTCTTAGGTCTAGGTGATCCAAACACCATCAGCTGGGGTGTGATGCTGTACAACGTACAAACGTCATCTTCAATGCTTGTTGGCGCTTGGTGGGAGCTATTAGCACCATGTCTTGCACTAACCTTGATTGCGATTGGTCTTGCTCTTCTGAACTTTGCTGTCGATGAAATCGCTAACCCGCAATTACGTTCTCACAAAGGCATGCGCCGTTGGAAAAACTTAGCAAAAGAAAATGCTAAAGCAGAAAAAGCACAAGACGCTGTGGAAGCTCCTCAGCCAGCCCTACAAGGGGGAGAAAAATAATGACTAATCCACAAATCTCAATTCGCAACTTGTGCGTTGACTATATTACCGATGCCGGTGATGTACGCGCAGTAAACAATGTCAGCTTTGACATTGGTAAAGGTGAAATTTTTGGTTTAGCAGGTGAATCAGGCTGTGGTAAATCCACTGTTGCATTCTCACTGATGCGCCTTCATAAGCCGCCAGCATTCATCACCGGTGGTGAGGTTATCTTTGATGGCCACGGTGACATTCTGAAGAAATCAGATCTTGCGATGTCAGCATTCCGCTGGAGCGAAATCTCGATGGTATTCCAGAGTGCGATGAACGCCCTAAACCCAGTATTAACAATGGAAGAGCAGTTCTGTGACGTAATTATGCGTCACACGAGCATGACCCGTCAGCAAGCTGTTCGCCGCGCTGAAGGTCTGTTAGAAATTGTTGATATCCACCCTAGCCGTTTACGCGACTACCCTCACCAGTTCTCTGGCGGTATGCGTCAACGCTTGGTTATCGCTATTGCACTGGCGTTAAATCCTAAGATGATCATCATGGATGAACCAACAACAGCACTTGATGTTGTGGTTCAACGTGAAATCCTACAAAAGATTTACGCACTTAAAGAAGAGTTTGGTTTCTCTATCCTCTTCATCACTCATGACTTGTCATTAATGGTCGAGTTCTCTGACCGTATCGGCATCATGTACTCAGGTGAGTTGATTGAAGTTGCGCCATCAAAAGAAATCTTAGAAACACCGTTCCACCCATACACAGAGGGCTTGGGTAGCTCATTCCCTCCGCTGACTGGTCCAAAAACGAAGTTAACAGGTATTCCAGGTAACCCATTGAACTTACTTGAAGTCCCTCAAGGTTGTCGCTTCCAAGCTCGCTGTAGTAAAACAACAGAAGCTTGTTTTAAAACGCCAACCCAGCTAACTCAAATTGAACCAGGACGTTTATCAAACTGCCACCTATTCACTAAACGTGGTTAATAAAAAATAGGCAGTATTTAGGAGGCATTATGAGCAAACCTACCGGAAACCCAATTATTGAAGGTAAAAATCTGATCAAAGATTTTGCCGTTAATAGTAACTCTCTTAAAAAATCAAAGATGCGTGCAATCAACGACGTATCTTTCAAAATGTACAAAAGCCGTGGTCTATCTGTGGTTGGTGAATCAGGTTCTGGTAAATCAACTACTGCGAAAATGATCGCAAAGATGTATGCACCAACAGATGGCACTATTGAATATTTTGGTCGTGACATTCAGTCCATCACTAAACATGATGACTTAATGAAATACCGCCAAGGTGTACAAATGGTATGGCAAGACCCGTTCGGTTCTTTAAACCCTACTCATACTATTTTCCACCACATTGCTCGCCCATTGCTGATCCACAACAAAGTGAAGTCAGGCAATAAGAAAGAGCTAGAAGAAACGGTATACAACCTACTAGAGCAAGTTGGCCTGATCCCGCCAAAAGCGACAGCTGCGAAGTTCCCCCACCAGCTATCAGGCGGTCAGCGTCAACGTGTTAACTTAGCACGTAACATCGCTGTTGGTGCTGAAGTGGTACTTGCTGATGAACCAACGTCAATGCTTGATGTATCTATCCGTGCAGGTGTTCTTAACCTGATGGAAGAGATGAAGTTCGAACGTGAAATGGCACTACTTTACATCACGCACGACATCGCAACAGCACGTTATATCGCAGAAGATCTAGCAGTAATGTACGTCGGTCACATGGTTGAATGGGGTGATACGGAAGAGATCATTCACGATCCACAACACCCATACACCCAGTTACTGGTATCAGCAGTGCCTGATCCAAGTAAATCAATCCATGAAAAACTAAAAGGTAACAAAGGCGAGATCCCACTATGGACACCAGAAAGCGCAGGTTGTCCATTTGCAGGTCGCTGTACTCATGCGACAGATAAATGTCGTGAACAACTACCAGGTGTGACGCAGTTATCTGATAACCACTTTGTACGTTGTTACTTATACGAAAACTAATAATAGCTCGTTACTAAAAACGACTTATCCGCGTTATTGGTCGCCTTAGCTGTTAAATGGTGGTTTCAATACGTTGAAACCACCTTTATTTGGCGACACTAGGAGGATCCATGCAGCTGTTAACTAACCATCTGGGTTATGAGCGTTTCAACGTAAAACACGCTTTATTACAAACAAACTCTGAGTCTCTAACAGGTACCGCAGAGTTAGTCTGTAACCAGACCAACACCACAATTATGCAGCTGCCATTACATGCCTATGGCAACATAGCGCAATGGCATACCGGTAATATTTACCTAATTGACTTCTCTGCTTGCCAACAAATCGGTGAGTTCCGTATTCGCTATGCTAATAGTGAATCCACTGTTTTCACCATTGCTGAAGGTGTGTTAATGCAACAAACATTCAGTGATGTGCTTCATTACTTCAAATCTCAACGCTGTGGCGGTATCTACGATCGTGCCGATCAACAAGCCGTACTATTAGGATCCGATCTAACCGTTGACGTACATGGCGGCTGGTATGATGCCTCTGGTGATGTCAGCAAATACTTAAGCCACTTATCTTTTAGTAATTATTTAAATCCACAACAAACCCCGATGATTGTGTGGAACATGCTAAAAGCCTACGACGAATTAGATCAACAAGCAGATGTGGCGGATTTCACCCGTGTACGTCTACTTGAAGAAGCCACATTCGGTGCCGATTTCTTACTGCGAATGCAAGATCCGCAGGGCTATTTCTACATGACGGTATTCGACAAGTGGAGCAAATCACCACAACAACGTGAGATTTGTGCCTATTCAACCCAAGAAGGCATTAAATCTGACGATTACCAAGCAGGTTTCCGTCAAGGTGGTGGTGTCACTATTGCAGCGCTTGCCAGCATTTCTCGTATTGCTCAACTGGCATCAAGCAAGCGCTTAGGTGCATTTTCAGATCTCGATACTGAGTGCTACCTACAAGCTGCAGAAATGGGGTACTGGCATTTAAAACAGCACAATGTTAGCTACTTAAATGACGGTATCGAAAATATTATTGATGAATACTGCGCCCTTCTTGCTGCGATTGAGCTATTTCGTAGTACCAATCAAGAGCGCTACCTAACAGAGATGCGTGAGTGGGCTACACGCTTAGCTAAACGTCAAATGTCTGATGACACCGTGACACATTTTTGGTCTGCAACTGACAATGGTGAACGCCCTTATTTCCATGCTGCAGAAGCAGGCTTACCTGCTATTGCACTAATGCAGTATTTAAGTGCAGAGACTGATGCCAAGGTTAAACAGCCGATTGAGCAAATATTAGCGCAAGCGCTTCGCTTTGAGTTAGCTATCACGAAAGAAGTGACTAACCCATTTAACTATCCACGCCAATACACAAAAGCCGTAGATAGCGACAAGAAAACTGCTTTCTTTGTCGCTCATAACAATGAATCAGGTTACTGGTGGCAAGGTGAAAATGCCCGCCTCGCTTCATTAGCAACCATGGCTTTTATGGCACAGGATTACGTTCAAGATCCACAGCTTCGTCAAGATCTCATGCACTATGGTCAGCACGCCCTTAACTGGATCGTTGGCTTAAATCCATATGACATGTGTATGTTGGATGGTCATGGTCATAACAACCCAGATTACTTACCGCATCTAGGTTTTAGCAATGCGAAAGGTGGGGTTTGTAACGGCATTACTTCAGGCTTTGAAAACGAACAAGACATTGCATTCAATCCTGAGGGCCAAAAGGACGATATGCTACAAAACTGGCGTTGGGGGGAACAGTGGATCCCTCACGGTGGCTGGTACTTACTTGCAATTACCATGCAATTTAAGGAGCGTCACCATGGCTGATATTCGTTACTTAGTGGGCGTTGATGGCGGTGGTACGTCTTGTCGTGCCCGTATTTGCGATATCAATAGCAACACCTTAGGTGAAGCGAAAACCGGCAGTGCCAATATCTTATTAGGCAGCAGTGTTGCAATGGCATCAATCAATGACGCAATTGCTACCGCAGCTGAGCAAGCAGGACTTAATAGCAGCCATTTTCGTCAAATGTCAGTTGGACTTGCCCTTGCTGGGGCTGAGCAACAAGACGCTTGGTACGCCTTTATGAAGCAACCTCATCCTTATGGTGCAATCACCTTAAACACTGATGCTTATGGTGCGTGTTTAGGGGCTTGGGGCGGTAAAGATGGTGCGATCTTAATTGCAGGCACTGGCTCTTGTGGGATCTTATTAAAAGATGGTCAACAACATGTGGTTGGCGGTCGTGAATTCCCGATCTCCGATCAAGGCGGTGGTGCAGTGATGGGGCTACGCCTGATCCAACAAGTGCTATTAAGTGTAGATGGCATTGTGGAACAAACACCATTGGCACGCTCTGTACTCGAATATTTTAATCATGATGTCGATAACATCGTGTCATGGTCAAAAACGGCTCGCCCTTGTGATTACGGTCAGTTCTCACCAAGTATTTTTGCTCATGCAGCACAAGGTGACAAATTAGCGGTTGAGATGCTATCGCAAACGGCCGCTGATATTGAAATGTGGATGAACGCCCTGATCCAACGTGGCGCCGATAAGATCTGTTTAATGGGTAGTATTGCAGAGCGCATTCATGCTTGGCTCGTTCCACCTCTGCAACAACGCATTGCAACCCCACAAGGGGACGCAATGGATGGTGCGATTGCTATGGCTCGTGGCAATCACAATTTATATCAACTGTAAGGGGGAATAATGAGTTACCGCCTTGATTTCACAGTTATTAATAAAAGCGAATCTGAGTCTCGTTTTGCCTTAAGTTTACATAATTTAACGGATAAGCCACTTAAAGATTGGTCGTTACATTTTTTATTTAATCGCTATGTAAGACCTGCGAGCTTATCTAACGGTGCAGTGAGTCAAACAGGAAGTTACTGCACGATTACCCAAACGGATGATTTAGCGGCAAATGGGCTGTTTTATACTGAGTTTACCGTCGGTACCGCACAATTTACGCTTTATGATGATGGGATCTTAGATGCTTTCATCTCAATCGCATCAGCGGATGAATTCATCCAGCCTATTAGTGTCGATATTAGCCGTATTGATCTCGACCAACCAGCCGTTGAGCGTTACAACACCCCGCTACCAGAGCAAGCGGCTGAAATTGCGTTGCTCCCAAAGCCAAACAAAATGGCAAGGTTGCAAGGCTATTTTTACATCAACCGACATACAACCATTACGACGCCACCAATACTGGCGCAAGGTGCTGTTAATTGGCTACAAGCAGAATTTAAAAAGAGCACTAATGAATCCATTGCGATAAGTCAAACTGGCAATATTCATTATGCCTTAAATAAAGATATTGCCGATGAAGGCTATCGCCTATTAGTTGAAAGCGACAATATTTGGATCCAAGCCAATTCTGCTGCAGGCTTTGTCTATGCGACGTCTAGCCTATTGCAATTAATGCCGAGTCTACCGTCACATAAAGCTGATAGTGCCTATGCTATTCCAATGGTTGATATTGATGATCAACCTCATTATGGCTATCGCGGCATGATGCTCGATTGTGGTCGCCACTTTCACCCTGTAGAGCGTATCAAGCACCTTATTGATCAACTGGCTCGCTATAAATTTAATACCTTCCATTGGCATCTCACCGATGACGAAGGCTGGCGAATTGAAATTGATGCCTACCCTGAGCTTACTCGAATTGGCGCATGGCGTGGTCCAAATGAAGCCATTTTGCCGCAGTTCACTACGATTTCTCAACGCTATGGTGGCTTTTACTCCAAGCAAGAAATTAAAGATGTGATCGCTTATGCCGATGAGCGTGGGATCATGATCATTCCTGAAATTGACATTCCAGGGCATTGCCGAGCTGCAATCTTATCACTACCCGATCTGTTAATTGATCCGGAAGATAAATCGGTTTATCGCAGCATTCAAAACTACAGCGATAACATCTTATCTCCTGCACTTAAAGGCACTTACAGCTTTATTAGTAATGTCTTAAATGAAGTCTGTGAGTTATTCCCAGCGCCTTACATCCATATTGGTGCCGATGAAGTCCCTGTTGGTGTATGGACAGATAGCCCTGCTTGTCAAAAACTGATGGCTGAGCATGGCTACCAAGATCCGAAAGAGCTGCAAGGTCACCTACTGCGTTTTGCTGAAGAGTTAATTGAAAGTAAAGGCAAACGCATGATGGGCTGGGAAGAAGCAACCCATGGTGAGAAGGTCAGTAAAAATACCATCATCTTCTCATGGCAAAGTGAACAGGCTGGATTGGAGTGTATCCAAAAAGGCTATGACATTGTGATGCAGCCAGCGCAAGCTACGTACCTCGATCTAGCTCAAGGTTACTCAGCAGATGAAGCTGGGGTTGATTGGGCTGGCAAGTTACCACTAGATAAAGTTTACAATTATTACCCACTTAGCGATCTCTCAGAACAAAATTCTGAGCGGAAGCACATTTTAGGCATTCAAACCGCACTTTGGTCAGAATTAGTAAATAACCAAAGTCGATTTGAATATATGATTTACCCACGCTTACTAGCTGTCTCGGAGATTTGCTGGAGCGAACCAAAACATCGTAACTGGGATGACTTCAGAGCTCGTTTAAAAGGTCAACTTAGCTACCTGGACAAGGCGGGAATTAATTACCGCCACTGTGAATAACCACGCACAGTAGAGTGAAATTTTTTAAGGATTAGAAAGCAATGAAATACGGTTATTTTGACAACGACAACAGAGAGTATGTTATCACTCGCCCTGATGTCCCAGCACCATGGACAAATTACTTGGGTACAGAAAAGTTCTGTACAGTAATTTCACAAAACGCAGGTGGTTACTCATTCTACAAATCTCCAGAGTACAATCGCGTAACGAAATTTCGTCCGAACGCAACATTTGATCGCCCAGGACACTATGTTTACCTACGTGATGATGTGACTGGCGATTACTGGTCAATCTCATGGCAGCCAGTGGCTAAAAGCCTAGACGAAGCGACATACGAAGTACGTCACGGTCTGTCTTACTCTAAATTCAAATGTGATTACAACGGTATTGAAGCAACCAAAACCCTATTCGTACCGAAAGGCGAAGATGCTGAGCTTTGGGACGTTGTGATCAAAAACACCAGCGATGAAATGCGCACTATCAGTGCATTCTCATTTGTTGAGTTCTCATTCAGCCACATTCAGTCTGATAACCAAAACCATCAGATGAGTCTGTATTCTGCAGGCACTTCTTATGAAGATGGCGTGATTGAATACGATCTGTACTACAACACGAATGAGAAAGAAGGTTACTACTACCTAGCATCAAGCTTTGATCCTGATAGCTACGATGGTCAACGTGACACCTTCATCGGTGCGTACCGTGATGAAGCGAACCCAATTGCCGTTGAGAAAGGTCGTTGTTCTAACCACGTTCAAACCTGTTACAACCACTGTGGCTCACTACACAAGCAATTTACTATCCAACCAGGCGAAGAAGTGCGTTTCAGCTTCGTATTGGGTGTAGGTAAAAATGAAGGCCAACGTCTACGTAAAAAATACCAAGACGTGGCGGCTGTTGATGCTGCTTTTGCAGAGATCAAAGAGCACTGGAACAGCCGTTGTAACAAGTTCAAGGTGACGTCACCAAACGAAGGTCTAGATACCATGATCAACGCATGGACACTATACCAAGCAGAAACCTGTGTGGTTTGGTCTCGCTTTGCATCATTCATCGAAGTTGGTGGTCGTACAGGCCTTGGTTACCGTGATACCGCACAAGATGCGATCTCAGTACCTCACTCAAACCCAGCAATGACTCGTAAGCGTCTGGTTGACTTACTACGTGGTCAAGTGAAAGCAGGTTACGGCCTACACCTATTCGATCCTGATTGGTTCGATCCAGAAATGGCAGATGTTGCACCGTCTAAATCGCCAACAGTTGTACCAACACCAAGTGATGCTGATAAGATCCACGGCATCGAAGATACCTGTTCTGATGACCACCTATGGATCGTGCCAACTATCTGTAAATATGTCACTGAGACAGGTGAAGAGAGCTTCCTTGATGAAGTGATCCCATATGCGGATGGCGGTGATGCAACCGTGTATGAGCACATGAAAGCAGCACTTGATTTCTCTGCTGAATACGTAGGTCAAACAGGTATTTGTAAAGGTCTACGTGCAGACTGGAACGACTGTCTAAACCTAGGTGGCGGTGAATCAGCAATGGTGTCATTCCTACACTTCTGGGCTCTGCAAGAGTTCCTTGAGCTTGCTAAGTACAAGGGTAACGATGCTGATGTTGCTAAGTACACTGAAATGGCAGCAAACGTTCGTGAAGCGTGTGAAACGCACTTATGGGATGACGAAGGTGGCTGGTACATCCGTGGTCTAACTAAAGATGGCGACAAGATCGGTACAGCGCAACAAACTGAAGGTCGTATTCACCTAGAATCAAATACCCTAGCAGTACTGTCTGGCATGGCATCGCAAGATCGTGGTGAGAAAGCAATGGATGCAGTTGATGAGAACCTATTCTCTGAATACGGTCTGCACCTAAATGCACCATCATTCGCAACACCTAACGATGACATCGGTTTCGTAACTCGCGTATACCAAGGCGTGAAAGAAAACGGCGCTATCTTCTCACATCCAAACCCATGGGCATGGGTAGCAGAAGCGAAACTAGGCCGTGGTGATCGTGCAATGAAGTTCTACGACGCACTTAACCCATACAACCAAAATGACATCATCGAAAAACGTATTGCAGAACCATACTCATACGTTCAGTTCATCATGGGTCGTGATCACCAAGATCACGGTCGTGCAAACCACCCATGGTTAACAGGTACCTCTGGTTGGGCATATTTTGCGGTAACTAACTTCATCCTAGGTGTACAAACTGGTTTTGCAGGCCTTACTGTTAATCCTTGTATTCCAACTAACTGGCCTGGCTTTGAAGTAACACGTGAGTGGCGCGGTGCAACATACAACATCAAAGTTGAAAACCCGAATGGTGTAAGCAAAGGCGTTAAGTCTATTACATTAAACGGTGAAGCTGTTGAAGGCGCAATCGCACCACAAGCTGAAGGTTCAGTAAACACTGTTACAGTGGTAATGGGCTAATAATGTTAGGGGGTGGATTTCACCCCCTCTTTAATTTGAGAGAGAAATAGGAGTTCCTCCATGATCCAATTTGGAACCGGTGGATGGCGTGCCTTCATTGGTGAAGAGTTTACTCAAGCCAATGTTCGTTTAGTTGCTCAAGCCATTGCCAACATCATGATCAAAGAGTCAGTCACTGAAAATGGCTTCATTATTGGTTACGACCGTCGTTTTCTATCTGACAAAGCTGCAACATGGTTTGCTGAAGTATTAGCAGGCAACAACATTAAATGTAGCTTCATCAATAAGTTTGTCCCAACACCAGTGGTAATGTTTAAAGCCAAAGAAACTGGGGCAACCTACTCTGCATGTATCACAGCATCTCACAACCCTGCCGATTACAACGGCATCAAAGTCTTCATTGAAGGTGGTCGTGATGCTGATGAGATCATTACTCAAAAAATCGAGCAACAAATTGCCGTGTTAACCGATGCTGATGTCAAGCGTGTCGATTTTGAGCAAGCAGAAAACGATAAGTTAATTGAAGTGATCAACCCGATGAACGAATTCGTTGATTCGATCATTAACTTTATCGATATGGAAGCGATCAAAAAAGCTAACTTACGTGTGCTTATCGATCCAATGTTTGGTGTGGCGAAAAACGCCCTACAAACCGTCCTAATTACTGGTCGTTGTGACGTTGACGTGATCAATGACAGTGAAAACCCAGGCTTTGGTGGCTTAATGCCATCACCAAGTGCTGCAACACTGTACCGTTTGAAACACCTCGTAGCCAACGAAGGTTATGACATCGGTATTGGTACTGATGGTGACGCTGACCGTTTAGGTATCATTGACGAGAAAGGTAACTTCATTCATCCGAACGAAGTGCTACTACTACTTTACTACTACCTACTCGAATACAAAGGCTGGAAAGGCTCAGTTGTTCGTAATATCGCAACGACACACCTACTTGATAAAGTAGCAGCTGCCTATGGTGAGAAATCGTTTGAAGTGCCTGTTGGCTTTAAACACATCAGCTCACAAATGGAAGCCGATGATTCTTTGATCGGTGGTGAAAGCTCTGGTGGTCTAACGATCCGTGGTCATATCAAAGGTAAAGATGGCGTATTCGCATCAAGCCTATTGGTTGAAATGATCAGCTCTACCGGTAAGAAATTATCTGAGTTGCTTGATGAGATCTACGGACGCTTTGGTTATGCCTATACAGCAGAAGGCGATTGTACCTTTAAATCGGCTGATCGTGACCGCCTGTACAACAAGATCTATGTAGAAAAAGCACTGCCTGATTTTGACTATGAAATCGAAAAAGTTAGCTATGCCGATGGGGCTAAAGTTTACTTTAAGAATGGTGGTTGGGCGATTGCACGTTTCTCAGGTACAGAGCCATTACTTCGTATTTTTGTTGAAATGGAAGATCAACCGCAAGCCGAAGCGGTACTTGCACAATTAAAAACATTCCTTTCTGTTTAAAAACATAGCTGTTGTTTTAGCAGATCAGTAGTTTCGATCTTTGCTAGAGGGTAACCGTCAGGTTACCCTTTTTCTTCTGTAATCTACTCAATCTCACGCCTCAACAATAAAATTCGATCTCCTGCACATTTATAAAATGCGCCTTAACATTCCTGAAAATTCACGCTTGCCATCACATACAAAACGCTATTTTGAGTTCACTATTAATAGGTATTCCAATTATCGTAAAGAAGAGGGATCGGTATGAAAAAGCTTATATTCAGCGTTATTATTTTAATGTTAGCAATATTATTCACCGAACATTTCCACTCTTTTACCATCGGTTTTAGCCTTGCCATTATTGCAGTTGGCGCCAGCTATCTCATTGCATACCAAGCAATACGCCAACCTCAATATGTTATGACATATTTAGTACTTGCCGTTATCACTAAACTAGCTATTACCGTTAGTGGTGTTATTTGGGTATTTTCAAGTAGCTTAATTCACTCACCTATTACCTTTTTAGTTGCTTACGCATTCTTCTCAGTACTTATCACTTATTTCGTATCGCATTATCGTGCATACCAACGGAATAAAAGTGATCAACAACAAAAGGAGATCCTTCATACAGGTTTATATGAGCAAATTTAGTCAATAACTATCAAATCAGAGCAAGGAGGTAACCCATTTATCATTACCAATGCTCACCGCTTTTTGAGAGATAAAAGCCAAATAAGATAGGAAAGGAGGTCCTCACATCATCTTCACTATTTTTATATCTAATAAATAACAACAAAGCCTCACTGTTTCCAGTGAGGCTTTTCAATAAGAGCAGAATGATTACCCGCAAGAAATGAAAAGCCCCGCTATGATGTGACCCCATAAAGTTGGACATTTCGGTTAAGCGGCTTGTAAGGCCTGATTTCGATATTCAATCGGAGTCAGG
>NZ_SSMG01000470.1 GCF_009873615.1 Photobacterium lucens | reverse complement strand
TAATACATCAGATATAATTAAAAATTCATCATCACCTTTATTTTTAAATTTATCACTTTCAAATAATAAAAATTCAATCATATTGTCGTATTCATTTCCATCTAAATATATTTTAATTTGTTTCATGACCATTTTCATAAAATAACTTTACCTTAATAATTAATATGCTCAAAATGCATGTTAAAAAATACCAAATAATAAGAATATTTAAACCCCCTCCGTCTCCCCTCATGGAGGCGATCCTAACCAAATACCCTCTTTCCCAAACTGTCTTCAACAATGTACTCGCTCGGAAATCTGTTCTGCTGCTACCATTTCACCAGACATAATTAACTGCAGAACTTTTAACTGAGTTTTACTCAATTTAATTAAACAACTTGATGAGGTACTACACATCCAGCCCAATCAAATCAGCGTTGATTTATTCTTTTTTGTATAAATCTGTATCATCCGCTGAAGTTCATAATAAGAAGGGACTTCAAGCCAGTCTGAATAAGGAATTATCGATAATTAGATGTTGAATCGAGACAGGTTACTCACCTTAAATCTATATCAATTGGTTAAGTTTCTATGAACAACTTTTTCATTTAATCAATATTATTCATACTAATTAATCTTCCCTCCCGCCTTGCCTCTTACCTCATAAATACGTGATACTTAGAGCTATATAAGCTTAAGTCATCAGGCTTGAGTATTTGCTACTAGATATTCGATAAATTGCTGAATTTATAAGCAGTTTTTCACAACAAGCCATTGCTTAGAAAACACGCAAAATAATAACACCAATGGCTATGGATGATTTATGAACGATAAGAACCAAGCAACGCTTTATTGGATTGACTACGAGACCTTTGGTGCAAGTCCTGCTAATGATCGCCCGTGTCAGTTTGCAGGTGTCCGTACCGATATGGACATGAATATCATTGGTGAGCCACTCGTTATTTACTGTAAGCCACCAGCCGATTACCTGCCTTCGCCTGAAGCATGTTTAATTACCGGTATTACGCCACAAGAAGCAATGGAAAAAGGCTTATCAGAGCCTGAATTTATTGAAGCCATTCATGCTGAACTGTCTAAACCCAATACGTGTGTGATTGGTTATAACAACGTGCGTTTCGATGATGAAGTGACACGTTACACCCTCTATCGTAACTTCTTCGACCCGTATGCATGGGCTTGGCAAAACGGTAATTCGCGTTGGGACTTGCTCGATATTATGCGTACTTGTTATGCGCTACGTCCTGATGGTTTGAACTGGCCTTTGGATGATGAAGATCGTCCGAGCTTTAAACTTGAAAAGCTTTCTGTTGCTAACGGTATCGAACACGCCAATGCTCACGATGCGATGGCTGATGTTTATGCGACCATTGAGTTAGCAAAAATCGTTAAAACCAATCAACCTAAGTTATTTGATTACCTGTTTAATCTTCGCCATAAGCGTAAGCTGCAAGATCTGATTGATATTGTTAACTTAACGCCATTAGTGCATATCTCTGGCATGTTTGGTACTGATTGCGGCAACACAAGCTGGATTGTGCCGCTGGCATGGCATCCTGATAATAAGAATGCGGTGATCACGGTAAACCTTGCGCTTGATCCTACCCCATTAATCGAACTTGATGCTGACCAACTACGTGAGCGTTTATACACCAAACGTATTGATCTAGCGCCAGATGAACTACCTGTTCCTATTAAAGAAGTGCATTTGAATAAGTGTCCAGTGCTTGCCCCTGCTAAAACATTAAAAGCAGAAGATGCTGCACGTTTGGGTATTGATCGTGAGCAATGCTTAAAGCACTTAGCGCTTATTAAGCAACATCCTGAGATCCGCGAAAAAGTGATCGAGATGTTTAGCGTTAAACGTGAATATGATGCCAATGATAACGTTGATGCCATGCTGTATGACGGTTTCTTCTCAACCGCAGATCGCTCTACGATGGATATCATTCGTGAAACGCCAGCCGATCAACTTGGTTCGCTTGAAATTAATGTCGATGATAAGCGTATCAAGCCGTTGTTATTCCGCTACCGTGCACGTAACTTCCCGATGACACTCAGTTATGAAGAGCAAGTACGCTGGAAACACCATTGCCAAGATTTCTTTGAAGCTAACATGCCTAAGTACATGGAGAACTTTGAAGCCGTGGCCTATGAGTATGAATCTGACGAGAATAAGATGAAGATCTTAAAGTCGCTGTACGATTACGTTTCTAAGCTGGTGTAAGGGTTTTTACCCATTTTGCTTTATCTTTAAAACCTCGTTTGTAATAGAAGTCTATTGCCTTGTTTTCCAATGAAAGCAAGTAAATAGGCTTCTTTTTTTTGAGATTTCAAGGCAGTGATTTATTTGCCGATTACCCTATTCACGTTAACACTTAATAGCAAAGAGCGATAAAAAACCTACCAAGTTGGCATTTTCAACCATAATAAAAGTTATCGTTTATGCGAAATACTGAAAACGCATTGTGGTAACGATAGGTGTGCTATATGGCAACGCAAACCTTATTGAAATGTTATAGCTACGAGAAGTTAGATTTTTTTCCGGAGAAGCATTTGCTTCTTTGGCGTGATGATACCCGAACCTTACTCACCCGTGAGGAATCACGCTTGCTAGAGATCTTATGTTTGTTCGCTGGTGAAGTGATCAATGCCGATTCGTTATACCGTAAAACTTTTACTTCGCTTGATGCCTTTGAAGAAACCAGTGATCACAGTTATGACATTAATCTATTAATGGTTTCGCTAACAGGAAAGTTACAATGTAACGGAGAAATGGCGATCCCTATCCATGTTGTGCCTCATTTTGGTTTTCGGGTGCCGCTTCCTACCAAAACATCACGTAAGCAATCTGTTGTGCTCAATCCATCTTCTCCCAAGATCTCCCCACCACCGAATACCCACACCTATGAATATTCATGGTTTAAAACCATTGTGACTGATTTTATTTGGTTAAAAGTATCCATTTTGCTATCGCTGGCTGCCGTTATTGGTCTATTGTTGTGGAATTCATAAACA
>NZ_SSMG01000469.1 GCF_009873615.1 Photobacterium lucens | reverse complement strand
ACATAAATTAATTTATTTTTTATTAAATGTACGATGTTATGCATTTTTGCGTAGCTTTTTTCTATGCTTAGTAATGTCGCAATGATTAGACGTAAATAAGAGGATTTGTCTGATTATTAGTTTATACATCTAAGTTATTAGAAAGAAGCGGAGGTACTTTTGCTAGAAGGGAAAGAGATTCTCGTTGTAGAAGACGATCCGGTATTTAGAAATATGATAGTTGGCTTTTTAGAAAGCCAAGGATGCTTGGTGCAAGAAGCTGATAATGGCTTAGAAGGATTACGTGCGTTAAGAGAGCATATCCCTGATTTATTGCTGTGTGATTTAGCAATGCCAGTGATGACAGGAATGGAATTTGTTGAAGAAGTAGCGATTCAATATCCGATGATCCCGGTGATTGTTATTTCAGGTACCGGGGAAATGGCTGATGTTGCTTTAGCATTAAGGCTAGGCGTCAAAGATTTCTTGATAAAGCCATTAGATAATATCTTGATGTTGAAGTCTTCAATGTTATCGGTATTAAGAGCGCAAGATAGTGCGGCTTATGACAAGCAAGACTTTTCGAGTCGATGGTTCTCTACATCTGAGGAATCTGAACCTGTAGAAGAAGAGTTAGCGTGGCACTTGAAAGAGTTACAAAATAACCCTAAGGCTGCTCGGGATCTTCTTGTGGGATTAATGCCAGATACTCAGTCTTCTTATGGGCATTGGCAGCTAAATTATTGTGTGCTGCAGTCTATCGATAGCTTACCTGTATTACTTGATTATACGTGGTTATTTGATGGGCAATTGGCATTTTATTTAATAGATACCAGTAGTGGTGGCGATAATGCAACAGCTACTGCGCTTTTGATCCGTGCATTTTTTAATGAGTATCTGCGTAATCAAGGAAACAGTTTAGAAAGTTTAAGTCATTTAGTAACCCAACTAGAGCAAGGGATGAAGCATTCAGGTTATGCATCGCCAGTAAAAGGACTATTTGGGTTGTTTGACTTATCTGAGCGCCGTTTACACGTTTTGCCTGCTGGGATTGATGCGCAATTGCGTACCAGTGAAGATAGCTATGAGGTGAGGGCAGGGCAATGGCTTGGACGTCAAGCAAGTCACAATCCATTATCGAAGTTAGCAATTTCACCTTCTGGGGGGCGGCTCTCACTTAGTCAATTAGGTCATGCAAGTTTTAGTGTTAACTTTAAGTATTTAAACCTATAAAAAAAGGGTAGTGTGGCTAGACACTACCCTCAACGTTCATTTCTTTTACTTAAGCTTCTGCTGTTTTCACTTCTACGTTTTCATCATCATTTGATGATTCGGCGCCGTGCATCCAATTAATTAATGTATTAGATAGTAGCAGCAGTAGAACACCAGCGATCACTGCTGTGATTGCGATACCAGAGAAAATAGCAAGAGGGCCAGCTTCACCAATACGTGAACCAATTTCACCGGCAATATAGTTTGCAATCGCATTTGCACCAAACCACGCACCCATCATTAATGATGCTAGACGTAATGGGGCAAGTTTAGTTACTAATGATAAACCAATCGGTGATAGACACAGTTCACCAATAGTATGGAAGAAATACGCACCAATCAGCCATAACATGGATGTTTTCACTGTCATGTCACCGCCCTGCTCAAGTGCAGCGCCTATCATACAAGCAAAACCTAATGCTAATGAGAACATGGCTAATGCAAATTTTACCGGTGAGTTCGGTTCTTTTTTACCCATTTTAACCCATAGTGAAGCCAGAATTGGCGCACAAATGATGATAAAGAATGGGTTAAGTGATTGGAACCAAGCAGCAGGTACTTCAAAGCTACCAATCATACGGTTGGTATATTCTTGTGAGTAGATATTCATAAGGCCACCCGCTTGCTCGAAGCCAGCCCAGAATACAATAACAAAAGTACACATCACCATGATCACTTTTAGGCGATCACGTTCAATTTTCGTTAGAGGTTCTTTTTTACCACTAGCATTTTTTGCTGCATCACGAACAGCGGCTGGAACCGTACCGATATCACCAAGGTAGCGCTGTGCAAAAAATAGTTGAATCAGTAAGCTAAACAGCATACCAAAACCAGCACATAGGAAGCCTGCTTTCCAACCATATACTGCTGAAGCAGTACCTGCGATCACACCTGCTAATAGTGAGCCAATATTGATACCCATGTAGAAGATGGTAAATGCGCCATCGCGACGATTATCACCTTCTTCGTATAAGTCACCGACCATGGTAGAAATATTTGGCTTAAATAAACCATTACCGATGATCAGGAATGTTAAACCGACGTAGAAAGCTTTAACGGCATGTGGATCGACAACACTATGTGGAAGTGCAAGCGTAAATTGACCGATGGCCATTAATACACCGCCAATAATAATTGAGCGACGTTGACCTAAAAAGTTATCTGCAATCCAACCACCAATTAAAGGTGTGAAGTAAACAAGACCAGTGTAGATGCCGTATAAGCTTAGAGCTTCTTGGGTTGTCCAGCCTAAACCACCATTAATTGTTTTATCTGTTAAATATAAAACTAGAATAGCGCGCATTGCGTAGTAGGAGAAACGCTCCCATAGCTCTGTTCCAAATAACAGGAACAAGCCTTTTGGGTGGCCCAATAAGGTACCACTACTATTATGACTCATAGGATTCTCTATATTATTGTGATGGTGTGTTTGCTAATACCCGTAGTTTTATAAAGCACAATATATATGAC
>NZ_SSMG01000468.1 GCF_009873615.1 Photobacterium lucens | reverse complement strand
CCTTATTTTCATTAATGGTTTATTCGCTTATTAAAATAAACAAATAAACCTATTTTTTGTCATTAAGCATTAACAACATGGTTCTTCAAGCGCGCTTTTAATTTCGTGTACTCAGTTTGTACATGATTTTCAGCCCATGCCTGATCATCAATATTTTCTACCTTAACGGCACAGTATTTAAATTCAGGTGTACTTGAAATTGGATCCACATGTTCAATGGTTAATTCGTTACATGCACCAATCCACCATTGGTAAGTCATGTACACAACGCCTTTATTTACACGTTCATTGTAGTTCGCACGTGAAATAATTTTACCGCGACGTGATGACACCCAAACCAACTGTTGATCATCAATACCTAATTGACGCGCATCATCAGGGTGCATTTGCACATAACCCGGTTCATCTGCCAGTGTTTGTAATGCAGAGCAGTTACCTGTCATTGAACGACAAGAGTAATGGCCTACTTCACGCACAGTAGATAATACCAATGGGTATTCAGCGTCCGGTTGCTCTAATGGCGCACGCCATTCTGCACCGATAAACTGACCTTTGCCTGATGGCGTACTGAATGTATTGCCTTCAAACAAGAACGGTGTACCCGGGTGATCTTCTGTTGGACAAGGCCACTGTACAGATTTCAACCCTTCCATCTTTTCGTAAGTTACACCTGTGTATAACGGTGCAAGCTGACGCATCTCATCCCAAATTTCTTGGGTATTTTGATAAGACATTGGGTAACCCATACGGGTTGCTAACAGACTGAAGATTTCCCAGTCAGGTTTCACGTTTTCTGGTGGCGTAATTGCCTTGTAGAAACGTTGGAAACCACGGTCGGCACTACTGTAAACACCTTCATGCTCACCCCAGCTGGTTGCCGGGAAGATCACATCAGCAAATTCTGCTGTTTGTGTCATGAAGATATCTTGAACAATCACCAATTCCATCTTGCGCATGGTTTCACGCATTGCAGCAAGATCGGCTTCAGTTTGGGCTGGATCTTCACCGAAAACATAGAATGCTTTACAGATCCCTTCCTCTACTTTGTGACCAATTTCAGTTAAGCGGTAACCCGGCTTCGCTGATAATGGAACACCCCAAGCCGCTTCAAATTTCGCACGTACATCAGCATCTTCTACTGACTGATAACCTGGGTATTGGTGTGGCAACATACCCATATCACAGGTACCTTGCACGTTGTTTTGACCACGAACTGGGCCACAACCTACACCTTCACGACCAAAGTTACCGGTTAGCAATGCAAGTGCTGCTAAACCACGTACTACATCTACCGCTTGACCGTACTGTGTAACACCCATGCCCCAAAGGATCATTGCTTCTGGTGCTGCGGCATAGGTACGTGCAGCTAAGCGAATGTCTTCTGCTTTAAGGCCAGTGGTTTCTTCAACGCTTTCAGGTGTGTAGCGAGAAACAAGCTCGCGGAATGCCTCAAACCCTTCAGTGTTGTTGGTTACATAGTCTTTGTCGTATAAGTTTTCTTCAATAATGACATTTGCTAATGCGTTAACAAGTGCCATGTTTGAACCGTTCTTCAACGCTAACCATTGATCAGCGACACGTGCAGATTCAATCTTACGTGGGTCGCAAACAATGATCTTCGCACCATTAGTGCGAGCCTTAAGAATGTGCCTTGCTACAACTGGGTGAGAATCCGCTGCGTTGTAACCGAATATGAGTAAACATTTTGTTTTTTGAATTTCGGGAATAGCGTTACTCATTGCGCCATTACCTACTGTTGTCTCCAGACCGGAGACTGATGGAGCGTGTCACACCCTGGCGCAGTGATCGACGTTATTCGTCCCTATCACCGCACGTGCGAGCTTCTGCATCACATAGTTAGCTTCGTTACCTGGACCACGAGCAGAACCTGTTGTCATGATCGCATCAGGACCGTACTTCTGCTTGATAGCCATTAGCTTTTCACTAGCGAAATCTAGCGCTTCATCCCATGATACAGCTTCTAATGCTGCATCACGTGAGCGGCGGATCATCGGCTGCTTCAAGCGTGGTGTTAATAAATTGGTGTCGTTAAGGAAATCCCAGCCATAGTAACCTTTTAAACACAGTTGACCTTCGTTGGTACGGCCATCTGCAGGCTCTGCTGCTATTACCTTGTTATTTTCGACAACCAATTTTAGTTTGCACCCAGTACCACAGTAGGGACAAACAACAATTGATTTCTTCATACTAACCTTGGGTTGTAATAATAAACGTCAATATCGTTGTGATTAAACAATCACCTAGCAACCTGTTGCTACCACAGCGCTCATTGCTGCTGCTTCACGTTTCTGTTGGCTGGTTTCAGTCAACGTCTCAGGCTCAATGATTCGAATCGCACCAGTAGGACAAACTTGAACACAAGAAGGACCAGACTCTTGGTGATGACATAAATCACATTTTAATGCTTGGGTTTGCGGCACTTTACGTGCAAATAACGCAGCGCCTTTTGTCTCTTCAACCATCGTTGTTACTACATTCATTGCACCGTAAGGACATGCAATAACGCAGGTTTTACAACCAATACAACGTGACTGAATCACTTTGACAAAACCATCTTCTAAAACGATGGCGTTATTGGGACAAACCTGAGCACACGGCGCATCATCACATTGACGACACATTACAGGCGTAGTTACATGGGCATTTTTCACGACAGTTAAACGTGGTGAAAAATCCGATGGTTCCATTCCAGCAGCCGTATTTTCAGCTTGATGCGATAACGCACAAGCGATTTCACAAGTTCGGCATCCAATACACAAGTTGGGATCTGCAAATACAAATCGGTTCATGGTGTATCCCTTGTTGATGTCGATACATCGCAATACACTTTCGCATTGCGATACCTTATAAGCATGAGCTATGCCAGTTTTTACACCTAGAACAATAAAAACTCAACTCATTAATATTTAAGACAAAAAAATAAAGCCTGATCGTAATCAGGCTTTATTTACAGGGATGAACATGCTTGATACGTATCGATAACCCTTATCGACACACTTCGTCACATCTCATCGACACTTTATCGACAGGTAAACGATTAGGCATCGTCACCCATGCAATTTAACGCTAACAATGCTCAAAACCGCCAGAGCCTTGCCATGTCGGCAATTGTCGATAAATTTGTTCGACACCTTGTTGCACCATCTCCGTCAGTGGGAATGAAAAAGCAACAATCGCAGGTTGAATACCGATAAAGATCACTTCTGGCACAAACGTCTTGAGCTCGTCGATTAAGAAGTTGAGCGGCAAGCTGTGCGTCGATACCACATACATATCAACGATGGTTTCAGGATCAATGACACGCACTTCCCCTGCTTCTTCGCCAATATCAGCCGCATCCACTACAATCACCCGTTTCGGCATTGCTTTGCGGATCAAATGTAAGCAATCTTCAGGCATAGAGCCGCCTTCCAGCACGCTCCAATCGGCAATAGGATTATCCTTCATCATCTTAGCGAGCAAAGGACCTGCACCGTCATCTGCCATCATGCTGTTGCCAACAGTCAGCACAATATTGCTGACCGACAGATCGACACCGTCATTCGACACACTCTCGCCCATCACAGAAGAAAGGCTAATTTCTTCTATCATGCTTAGCGTCCTCCACGGATCATCATGTACATGGTCGGCTCACGATGGATCGCCCCCAGCGCATCAATAAAACCACTTGTCAGTTGCTGTGACTTTTCGTTTTGAGTACGACTGTCGATACGATCAAACGCCAGTGCCAGCATGTTTAAATGCTCTGGGTAAATCGTGATTTCCCCAAACACTAAAAAGCCTTTCATTTTACGAAATGCTTCACCGTTTTGGTCTAATCCACTGATCCACTCAAGGTACTCATGACCTGAACATTTCAATACCGCATCTAAACAATCAACCACACCTAGATGGTGACCAATCGCTAAGCTGTAGTACATGATTTGCTTGGCTTCTTCTGGCACATCGTAGCTTTCATCAACAAACTTGCGACCTAAGCTGTAGAAATACACATTCTGCTCAAGGTGACGAGATTGCGTTAATGCTTCAGGTAGATCTAACGCCTTGCTATTAGGCATGATCGCCTCCACAGCAAGGTTTGTTTTCAGAATGACACGCTACTTGTCCCGTTAATGCAGCCATGGTTTTACTCAGCAGAATGTTGACGATTTCGGTTAAACGAGGATCGTCTTTTTCTGCTAGGTAATCCGCAATTTTACTATCAACGTTATCGGCACTACAGGTTGCTAACACATCCATCACTTCATCGGCAATACGTTGACCTTGAACGTAACCTGCTAATAAGCGAGCTTGACGCTCAATCATCACCTTAATATCTAGTGGAATTTCGGTGTGCTTAAGACTCGCTTTTTGCTCATCAGGATTATGCGTTTTCGCTTTAAGTTTCTGATCAAGCAAACCTAATGCGACTGCAAAACCGTAAATTGTTGCCGCAGGGGTTGGCGGACAGCCCGGAATGTAGACATCTACAGGTACGATTTTGTCAGTACCGCCCCACACACAATATAGGTCGTGGAAGATACCGCCATCACAACCACAAGCACCGTAAGAAATCACAATCTTAGGATCAGGAGCTGCTTCATAAGCACGAAGTGCAGGAGCACGCATGGCACGGGTCACAGCACCGGTAAATAGCAAAATATCAGCATGGCGAGGTGATGCGACGACCTTGATACCAAAACGCTCAGCATCAAAGACAGGTGTTGTTGCTGCAAAAATTTCAATTTCACAGGCGTTACAACCACCACAGTCAACACGGTAAACATAAGCCGAACGACGAATTTGCTTAATCAGCGCATCTTTTAATTTCTGGCTATTAGGCGGTAATGGAACAGGAACAGTTTGGGTATGGGCTGTGCCATTTAGCTGTTTAATACCTTTCACATTTCCTCCTCAAGGTAACGTAGATGACTGACGTTTTCGCTATCAAGCATGTTGTTACAACGACGACATTCAGGGCAGGTTTCGAGCTGTTGACGACGTAAATGCAGTTGATCTTGTGATACTCCGCTTTGCGCTAAGGTATCGAGCACATATTCCAATAGTTTTTTCGCCACAAATGGACGCTCACACTGACGACAATTCGCCAGTTGGAATACCGCATGTTCGTACAGATCTTCTTTACGTGTTACCGCTAATTCAAAGTTCTGCGACAGCTTAATGGCTTTGGTTGGGCACACTTCTTCACAACGACCGCAGTAGATACAACGAGCCATCGACAATTCCCAACGGCGAGTCCCTGCTTTTTCATCGGTTTCCATCACCAAGGCATTAGCAGGACAAGCACGCATACACGCACCACAAGACAGACACTGATCTGCATCTAGCTCAGGCTTACCACGGAAGTCTTCACTGACTTCCAATGGTGCGAATGGGTATTTGGTTGTCACTTCACCGGTTTTTAAGACGGTCTTTAATAACTTAAACACAACGCCTCCTACAGTTTGAACGGTGAGTTTTTACGGTCGATGCTGTATTGCTCAATCGCTTTATATGGAATGGTTTTACTGCGCTTCTTCTTGGTATCAACAATGGTGACACGGTCTGTACATGAGTAACATGGATCCAAACTACCGATGATTAACGGTGCATCAGCCACGGTGTTACCACGTAACATATAACGAAGGGTTGGCCAGTTTGCATACGTTGCAGCACGACAACGCCAGCGGAAGAGTTTTTGGTTATCCCCTGTCATGCTCCAGTGTACGTTTTCACCACGAGGCGCTTCGGTAAAGCCTAATGCGAATTTGTTCGGTACGTAGTTAAAGCCTTCCGTTAAAATTGTGCCCGGTGGAAGGTGATCAAGACCGTATTCAACAATGTTTAATGAATCAAACACTTCACGGATACGCACCATCACACGAGACTGCACATCACCGTTTTCCATGCTTTGCAGTTCAATCGGCACACTGCCGTAGGACTCTAATGATTGACCATGAACAATACGTACATCACGCTTAAAACCACTAGCACGGATCAGTGGACCCACTGGGCTGTAATCACGAGCGATGTCTTTTGATAAAATACCGACACCTGCAATACGGCTTTCGATATTAGGTGTAGCCAGCAACACTTCCACCAACTCAGAGAAGGTTTTACGTACTTCTTTCACCATCGCAATACCTTTCAGGCGTTGCTCTTTCAAAAAGTCACGACGTACACCACCGATCAGGTTCATACCGTAAGTTTTACGGGCACCTGTTAGTAGCTCCGCCAATTCCATGGTCTTTTCACGAACACGGAAGAACTGCATGAAACCTGAGTCAAAACCAACAAAGTGGCTCGATAAACCAATGTTTAATAAGTGACTGTGTAGACGTTCAACTTCAAGTAAAACAGTACGGATCATCTTGGCACGGAATGGCACATCGACTGATAATGCATTTTCGATGGTATTGCTGTAACCCACGCTATGAGTAAAACCACAAATACCGCACACACGGTCAGTCAACTGTGCCACTTCATGGTAACCCATGCGTGTTTCTGCCAGTTTTTCCATACCACGGTGAACGTAGAACATACGGTAATCCGCATCAACAATGTCTTCACCGTCAACGAATAAACGGAAGTGTCCCGGTTCATCAGAGGTAATATGCAGTGGACCTACAGGCACGATGCGGTTGCTGTCGTCACCTAATTGGTTATCGAACTGATAGGTTTCAGTTTCTGTGGTTGGCTGTGGACGCTGACGGTAATCCATCGCATCTTTACGCAATGGGTGAAGATCTTCAGGCCAGTCATCTGGTAGTACTAAACGGCGCTCATCAGGTAGACCAACTGGACGTAAGCCGTACATATCACGTACTTCACGCTCGCCCCACACTGCCGCAGGAATAGTTGGGGTGATAGAAATAAACTCTTGGCTATTGGCATCAACTAATACTTTTACCGTTACCCAGCTTTTCACTTCTCCTTCCATAGAAAGGGCGTGATATACCGCAAAGTGACCATTTAGGCTACGCTCATCATTACCGAACGTAACGGTTAACCAACCGCCTTGATCGTAGTAAAGCCACTTCATCACTTCGACTAATGAGGTCATTTTTACCGTGATCGTCACTTGGTTATCAGTCTGCCACTCTTCATCAATAATGGCTGATGGAAAGAAATGATTCACACCATCGACATACTGTTTGCCAATCCGATTTGACTGCGGCTTAGTGGCATATTGTTCAAATGTATTGTTTGTCATTACTGTTTCTTACCAACCAAAAATTAAAAAGATAAGTGCCAATACGGCAACGAGAAATACCGGGAATAACGCGCGGTGAATGCTCATAAAGCGAAAGCGTGCCATGGTGTTTTCTGCAATACCTGCAATGAAGAAAACCACCAATAGCTTGATGAATAGAATAACGGTGGCACCTAATAAGCTACCGAAACCTAATGTTTGGGCTTTACCCCAAGGAATGAAGATCGCTAAGAAGAACTGAGCAACAACGAGCTGCTTTAGACCTAGACCTAATTTCACCATCGCTAAACCTGCACCTGAATATTCAGTAACAGGACCTTCTTGTAGCTCTTGCTCGGCTTCTGCACTATCGAACGGTAACTTACCCATTTCAATAAACAGCGCAAATGTACAGACAAGACCTGCCAAGATAATTGCTAACGGTGAATGCCAGCTATCGTTTGCCATTGCGTGACTGATATAACCAAGATCGGTTGTACCCATTGCTAATGCAACAACCACAATCGACAGGATCAACATTGGCTCTACTAAGATGCCAAGGGTTAATTCGCGGCTACTGCCTAAACCACCAAACATACTGTTTGAATCAATACCTGATAACGCAAAGAAGAAACGGAAAATCGCTAATAAGTAAATATCAGTAATGATGTCGCCAGAAATCGGGAACGGTGATACTTGTGTCACCGTTGGCAATGCCATAGCGATCAACAACATGGTGATCACTAATACCCAAGGCGTGATCCAAAAAATGAATCCCGCATTCGATGGCGCTACAGACTGACGTTGCAGCAACTTATAAATATCACGGTAATCTTGGAAAATACCCGGTCCTTGGCGAGAGTGAATTTTCGCACGAATAACACGGGTAAAACCGGTAGCTAAAGGGGCAAGCAATAGCATTAATAAAGCCTGAATAACAGCCAGTGTGATCCAACCAGCTGACGGCATTTCAAGTGGAGACATTAGCAAGCCACTCCTGAAATTAGAGGAAAGAACAGCACCACAAACAGCGCAGCCACACAGCAAAGAATGCACACTTTACGACCATCAAGCTGGCTACCATCAGCTACCGCAAATAGATGTGGTAATACATGACGATCAACCAAAGACTGCTTTGGACGGTTGTCGTAAATGAAGCTGAACATATGACGCATCGGGCGAGTAATACCTTCAGCTGATACTGTCATGCGTTGCTCATATTGGTAACCACATGCCCAAGGTTCGCCTTGTTGACGACGCTCTAAACGACGTTGGCGGAACACATACAGCAATGCCGCTGGAACAAGGACAAAGACCATCAACATGATGGCAATCACAGGTGTTGATAGGATCGCTTGACTAGCAACAACAGGATAAATTGCACTGCCTGTTGCAACAGGAGCAGGAGCTAGATGAAGCATGGAAGATGCAATCGCTGAGAAGTAAGGTGCAATCCAAGGTGAGCCAACACCGAGTACGATACATAAAATCGCTAGCATCGTGGTTGCTGTTGTCATGGCTGTGCCTACTTCACGAGTATTAGCAGCATGTTCTGTTTTCGGTGCGCCAGTAAAGCAAATACCGTAAACCTTCACAAAACACATACAAGCTAATGCACCTGTTAGTGCCAGCATCACCATACCGAATGGGCCAAACAGCATATTGCTCGCTGTACCTACTTTACCCATGCTAAATAGTGATTGGTAAATAAACCACTCAGACACAAAGCCGTTAAATGGCGGCAATGCACAAATCGCTAAAGTACCAATTAAAAATGCCAGTGCGGTTTTTGGCATGGTTTTACCAAGACCGCCCATTTTGTCCATGTCTTTGGTATGCATACGATAAACAATTGAGCCAGAGCCTAAACACAATAAGCCTTTGAAAATCGCATGGTTTAATAAGTGGTATAAACCGCCAAGTAAACCCAATAGCGCAAGCACTGGATGATGGCTAGCAATGCCAATCATGCTCACACCAACACCAATTAAGATGATGCCAATGTTTTCAATGGTGTGGTAAGCCAATAGACGTTTAATATCATGCTCTGCTAATGCGTACATTACACCTAGTACAGACGATACCGCACCGAAGATCAGCACCAAGAAGCCCCACCATAATTGGGTCGCACCAAGAAATAGAATGCTGAATTTTAGAATACCGTAGATACCAATTTTCACCATGACACAGGAAATAAGCGTCGAGCAGTAAGATGGGGAAATTGGATAAGCTTTAATTAACCAACCATGTAAACCAATGCCAGCCGCTTTAATACCAAAGCCAACTAATGCCAGTAGGAAAGTTAATGAAGCAAGACCTGCGCTTAATGGCACAGCAGTGAAAGCACTAAAATCATAGCTCTGTGCATTCACAGATAAGATCAAAAATGCCGCCATGATCAACAGGCTCGCAATATGATCAACAATGAAATAATTCAGACCTGCTTTACGGCTGTTAAGGCTGCCATCGCTGATCACAATCAGCCATGAAGCGATAGAGACCACTTCCATGAACACCATAAAAGTGATCACGTTAGACGAGATAACTAACACCGTCATTGCTGCAGCAAAGATGTTGAAAAGAATGTTGATCTTCCAGCCAGATTTACCCAAATACTCTTTTAGGTAGTTAATAGAGTAAATCGATGCTGCCATGGTCACTATGGATATTACCACCACCATTAAGGCTGAAAGCATATCCATATTCACCACACAGTTGGCTGCTGCTGCCACATCTGCCGAATCGTAATGACCAACAATAGTTGAAACACCAGCAAGTACGCCAAACACCCCACCAAAGGCACTGATCACGCCGGCTAAACGTAAGCTATCACGCTCATCATGACGACCTAGGCCAGAAATTAATGCCGCAACGCCATAGCTGATCACAGCAAACAAAACTAAAACTAACGGATTCATTTGTTCACTGCTCCACATTTCACAGAAACGGCACTGTCAGCAGCGTTTTCACGTTTACTGTGGCGTGCTTTCATTACTTTATTTTCATCGATTAGCACAATGGCTTGTGTCGGACATACCTGCGCACAAGCGGGGCCTTCTTCACGGAAACCACATAAATCACATTTCACAGCGATGCTTTTCACACCGGGTTCCCATGCCAAAATATCTTGACCAAAGGTGCTAGGAATGGAAGTCGAAGGATTACTTGAGCGAGGTGTTGATGGGATATAAGTATCGTAGCTGTTCGCCATCGCGATTGGTCGGCTACCATCAAAGGCAATCGCACCAAACGGACATGCAACTGCACATAAGGTACAGCCAACACAAAGCGACTCGTTAAGAACGACACGATCTGCTTGTTTAGAAATAGCTTGTACCGGACACACAGCCGCACAAGGCGCATCTTCACAGTGGCGACACATCACAGGTGCCGTAGCATTGTCATGCTTAACCACGGTAAGACGAGGATGACTTTGCAGTCCGACTTTCTTATGTGCCTCTGAACACGCTGCCATGCAGGTGCCACAGCCTATGCACTTGTCGGGATCTGCAACAACAAAGCTTTTCATGATCTTTCCAGTTAATTGCAAAAAGCATCACCAAAAGCAATTATCATACCAATAAGGTATTTATTGATTTTATTTTCTAAAGATCATTTACTTATCTAAGATTTCATTTCCTGGTCTAAGGTTAGTATTACCAAAGAATAAAAATGGGCGTAGGATCTGCGCACCTCGACACCGGTATCGACACTTTATTTCGACATCAATGTCGACACAAAACGACGAACATAAGGGATTGTTTTACCCAATGGATAACAATAACCACCTACGCTTGAAACAACATACTAATGATTAAAAAAATACGTCTTCATTCAACCATGCCGTTCTACCTGTTATTTATTGCAGGTATCGTTGATGCCATTGGCTTTCTCCATTTAAAAAATGGTTTATTTGTCTCTTTTATGAGTGGTAACACCACCCACGTAGGTATCTTGCTAACTTCAGGCAATATGCCACAAGCATGGCACTACATCGGAGTGATCTTACTGTTTGTATTCGGTGCAGCTGTCGGTGAAGCAATAGCACTGGCAAACAAACCCTTTTATCGCAGTACGATAATGGCATTAGTGTCAGCGACGCTGATCATTACCCTTTATGTCGAGCCTATTTACTCCCCTATCGTGACTAGCTTCCTGCTTAGTTTTGCCATGGGCGTACAAAACATTGCGTTACGTTTTACCATTGAAAAAGCCACGGCTCTTACTTACGTGACCGGATTTTTAGTTAACACAGGGCGATCCATTGCCATGCTCTTAATGGGTAAAGGCACTAGCAGCACCTTTTTCCGTCATTTCAATTCATGGTTAGCTATCTTTATAGGCGCAATTGTTGGTACACACGTGATGGATTACTCTTTCCGCTACGCCTTAATTGTCCCTATCGTATTAACTCTTATCGCATCAGGGATCTTATTCTGGACGCATGAAGTCGAAGATGATTGATTAGGTTGCGAAGAGTAAAACGATAAAGCCGACGCGATGTCGGCTTTTTAGCTCAATTCTATTGTGGTGACACCAATAACTTCATATCTCTGAGCTTATCTGCATCTTGTTTGTCAGCAGGCAATGGAAAAAACGCAATTTCCCAAATAGCATTAAATGCCACTCGACATAACTTACTCTGTGATTGCATTTCGACACGCTCAACCAAACCTTTATCGCTTAGATGCATATTTAAAGCACATTCTGAACCTCGATAAGCACTTAAATCACCCATTTCTTCACGTAACAATCGCATATATACATCAGAATATTGGGTGATAACGGTTGGCTCATTAACAAATAACCCCTCTAAATCACTAATTTCTTCGCCACTCACATTACATGTCACAGCAGCTAAGATAACGCCAACAATAAGAAACGGTTTCATGCGTTCTATAACCTATCCTTGTTTCAAAAATTAAAAAACCCTTATCAACAATAAGCAATTTTATAGTCAGATTTCATATCTCGACTCTCGCTTTAAACACAAAGCACTTATTCAATACGTGTTACATCTCAATTCGCAATATCACTCTCAAAACTCTTGACCTGTCTAAAGCTTCATAGTTTATAGTTCACTTATCAATTAAAGGGAAAGCTACCATGTACCGTATTTCTGAATTAGCGCAAAAAGTGGGATTAAGTCGCTCCACATTACTCTATTACGAGAAGCTTAAACTGATCACTGGCACACGCTTAAGTAACGGCTATCGTGGCTATACCGACAAAGATGTGCAGCGAGTAAAACTGTTACAGCAACTACAAGCAGGTGGGCTTTCACTAAAAGAGTGCCAAGCCTGTTTAGATGCCCAAATTGACAGAGAACTATTGCTACAAAGGCTGAATATCCTCGATGAAGAGATCGCACAAAAGCAGAAAGCCCGTGATTTGCTTTCTGCCATGCTGGGTATGAATTCGATGAAAGAGTGGCACCAATCAATGGAATCAGCCGCACCTTCAGCGCATTTAGAATGGCTAATGAAGCAAGGTTTCAGTGAAAAACAAGCTTTGCGATTAAAATGGCTGTCGAAAGATATGAACGAACATGAGCAATACATGGCAGATTTTGAAACGATCTTTGATGATTTAGAGCGACTTGGCCCTAGTTGTGATGATGACTCACTAAAAGCACTTGAAACATTACCCATAACATCCGGTGAAGTATTAGATATCGGCTGTGGTAAAGGCGTTGTCACCACCCTGCTAGCTAAACATGGCGATTTTCATATCACTGCGTTAGATAACGATGAATACAACTTAAGTTGTGTAAACGAAACAGCCATCGAAAACGGACTTGAACATCGTATTACTACTGTTTGCGCCAGCATGACCGCCATGCCTTTTGAAGCGCAACGTTTTGATGTGCTGTGGGCTGAAGGCAGCGCTTACATCATGGGTGTTGAGCAAGCCCTTAAACAATGGCAACCATTAATTAAGGCTAATGGTTATTTGGTGATCAGCGACTTGGTGTGGTTAACCGATAGTCCAAGCCAAGAAGCTGTGGATTTCTGGCAACAAAACTATCCAGATATGACCACCAGCAAGCAACGAATTAAACAAATGCAGCAAGCAGGTTTTGAAGTGATCAGTCACTTTACCCAAAGTGATCAATCATGGACAAACTACCTAGCACCATTACAAAACAAGCTAGCTCAATTAGATAGTCAGCATTTCACGTCAAATGCTATTACAGACATTAAGAACGAAATCCATATTCATGAGCGCTATTTAGGCCAATACGGCTATCAATTATTTGTATTAAAGAACAAAGGTTAAACATGATCATTCGAGCTGAAAAAGATTCAGATATTACTGCAATTGAAACGCTGACTTACAGCGCATTTAAAGATCATCCTCATCATGAACCGGGCGCAGCGCCAACTGAGCACTTGATCGTCAATCGTCTACGTGACGCTAACGCTTTAACACTATCGTTAGTGGCTAAAGTAAACAATCAAGTTGTTGGTCATATCGCTTTCTCTCCTGTACTTATCAATGGTGAAACGACTAACTGGTACGGTTTAGCACCTGTATCAGTATCGCCAGAGCATCAAAACAATGGGATTGGTAAGGCGTTAATTAACCAAGGGTTAGCACAGTTAAAAGAGCATGGTGCTGAAGGGTTCGTACTATTAGGTGAACCTGAATATTATAATCGATTTGATTTTAAAGCACTGCCAGAATTAACTCTAACAGGAGTACCCGCAGAGTATTTCTTAGCCCTGCCGATAACAGATTCAATTCCCGTAGGTGAAGTGAGCTATCACCCAGCGTTTTTTGAATAAACATGAAAAGAAAGCTGACATGATAATGTCAGCTTTATACTGTATTGCGTTTTCAGTTAGTAAAGCTATTAAAAATACTTATAGCCCTGAGATACTTTCTCAAAATAGTCGGTATGATCAGTCAATATTCGCAAGCTTATTTGTTGAGTCTCTTGAGAATATAAATCTAATCGACCATTCGACTTATTATACCCTCCATTATCTATTAGCCAACTTCCTACATTAATATAATCAACCTGGCTACTATCTTGTAGTTGACTTAACATATTAGCAGCTAAACCTTGCGGTTGTTAATTATATGCCAATGCTGAGCTACAACATAAGCTAATAATAATTAAACTTATAACAACTTTCACACTCCTGAATATCATCATATAAAAGCCCAACCATATTTAAAGTTTATATTTAAACGACGTCAACATTCTCCATATTTGTATCAT
>NZ_SSMG01000467.1 GCF_009873615.1 Photobacterium lucens | reverse complement strand
TGATGTGACCCCATAAAGTTGGACATTTCGGTTAAGCGGCTTGTAAGGCCTGATTTCGATATTCAATCGGAGTCAGGCCTTTTAATTTGACCTTGATCCGTTTGGTGTTGTAGTACTCGATATACTCTTTTATTTGCTCGATAAGCGCATCAGCATCTTTGAAGTATTTGCCATGGTACATTTCTGTCTTGAGCAGAGCAAAGAAGTTTTCAGCTACCGCATTATCTAAACAATTTCCCTTCCTTGACATACTTTGTGTTAACCCATTTTTAGCGACCATTTGCTGATATGACCGATGGCGATATTGCCACCCTTGGTCACTATGTATGATAGGTTTTTCACCTGCCTTTAGTTTTGAAAGAGCAGATGTCAGCATATCGGTAACAAGTGGTAAACGTGCATTTTTAGTCACGTTATAAGCGACAACTTCCTGAGTAAATAAATCAACCACTGGCGATAAATACACTTTTTGCTCTTTCACTTTAAATTCAGTGACATCTGTTACCCATTTTTCATCAGGCCGAGTCGCAGTGAAGTCCCTGTTAAGTATATTTGGTGCTGTTTTACCAATATCACCTTTATAAGAACGGTATCTTTTGGGTCTTACGGTCGATTTTAGGTTGAGTTGACCCATAAGACGTTGCACCGTCTTATGGTTTATCATAATTCCTTGATTTCGAAGCTCTAAATGAATACGACGATAGCCATATCGTCCTTTATGCTGATGGAAAATAGACGTTATCAGCGCTCGTTCGTCAGCATAACTATCAGTACGTTTACTCGCCTTAGTTTGGTAATAAAATGCACTTCTTGGTAGCTTTAGTACCTGTAGCAAATATTTTAGAGCGTGGGTATTTCTTAGAGTTAGCGCTATTGCCGCTTTTTCTTTATTTGGCGGCGTTTCTTTTCCTGCGCTAACTCTTCCAACTTTTTTAAGACGGCATTCTCAGCTCTTAAGTAAGCTAATGCTTCTTTCAGCTCCTCACGTGTCATCTCGTCATCTGATTTTTTAATACGGTGAGGTTGCTGCTTCATAGATGGCCTGCCTAATCGTTGAGGTTCGAGCCCTTGGATACCATGGTCTCTATATCTTTTGAGCCAGGTGAAAAGTATGCCAGGGGAAGAAAGATTCAATACAGCACTAGTGTGCGTTAAAGACCAGCTGTTCGTCCACATTAAATGAAGCGCTTTTAGCTTATCTTTTGCTGTAGTGTATTGAGCAGTAAAAGCAAAAGAGCGATTGCCATGAATGGCAACTACTTGAGTCCAATAACGTATTTGACGTGATGAAATGGAATGGTGTTTAGCGAGTGATATAGATGAGGTTCCCGCCAAGCATTGCTTGGCTAAGGTGCATTTTAACTCTCGACTATATTTGGACATAAAAGACCCCCAATAATTGGTGTCCAACTATTGGGGGTCACTTCA
>NZ_SSMG01000048.1 GCF_009873615.1 Photobacterium lucens | reverse complement strand
GTAATATTATAATCGTGGTAGTGAAATAATTCGCGGTTATTTTTCCATATATTGAAGTGATTTTTGAGCAAATCCTCTTATAACCAGAACTGCTCCACCACATAAAACAAAGCCGCTAAGTTAATCCTTAGCGGCTTTGTTGCGTTTTACGTAAATAGTGATTTATAAACGCGAATTTAACCAATTGGCGGTTATTTCTAATAGTTCTTTACTTTGATGTGCCTTTGGATCAAAGACATTAAAGATATGATCGCCATCTTTCATGATGACAGCTGTCGCATCTTTACTGCCAGATGCGGTGATCAGTGTATTCGCATTTTCCCAAGGTAGGACGGTATCGTTAGTACCTGAAACTGCTAATAAAGAGCCAGTAAATTGCTTCATCAAAGTTAATGATTGCTGGGCTTTTAATTGTTCAAACCATGTTAGGTTGACCTTTAACGATGGACGCCAATCATAGTTAATGAGTGCGTAGCCGTTCTGTTTTGCCTCGTCATAGTATTGCTCAAAAAAGGCTTTCATTGGCGCAATGCCATTACCAACAGCAGGAGACCAAACAGCGAGTGATTTAATGTTAGGCTCTTCGATGACTAATAATTGTGAAATTAATGCACCCTGGCTAAAGCCGATAACCCCAATGCGATTTTTATCGATTTGTGGATTATCTTGAAGATAGTTAAAAGCAGTTTTGCCATCGAGAACAGCAGAAGATAAAGAGTATTCTAGATCTGATGTTTTACTGTCGCCACTGCCTGCAAAATCGAGACGAATAGAGGCAATCCCCATCGCTTCTAATTTTTCGCTGAGAGATTTGTATAAATTACCCACTTCATCTTTTTGTGATCCAGTGCCGTGGAGCATGATCACCGCAGGTATTTGCTTATCTATTTTCTTATCAGGTACAGAAAAGATGGCTGGAATATCATAGCTGCCGTTATTTAGATATATTTGCTGAGAGTCGGCAAAGGTCATAGTAGAAAAGCTTAATACTAATGAAGGGATGATAA
>NZ_SSMG01000005.1:11777-28374 GCF_009873615.1 Photobacterium lucens | reverse complement strand
CTTTTCAAAACAGTCTTTCGACATACTAAATGCAGCAAAACATTCATCTATCATGATTATTAATCACAAAGCTTATTTTTTCATATTATTACATTTTCTCTTATATTATCGAATAACCATAAAACTCCCTTCACCATGATAATTTCATTCTTCTATTTGCTAATGGCTTATCCTGTTATCAAGGTTAACGTAAAATTTCATTAGCCAAATATTGGTTTTATCAACCCAAAAAAGTATAGTGTCAGCGTTACTAATCTGAGACCAGGCATAATGTTTCAAGATAATCCGCTGTTAGCACAGCTTAAAAAGCAAATTCAAGAAACACTTCCTAAAAAGGAAGGTAATATCAAAGCGACTGATCGTGGTTTTGGCTTTCTAGAAACTGATAATAAAGAAAGCTTTTTCGTTCCGCCTGCATACATGAAAAATGTCATGCACGGTGACCGTGTTATGGCAGTTATCCGAACAGAAAAAGAACGTGAAGTGGCTGAGCCACAAGAGTTGATTGAACAATCCATCACTCGTTTCATTGGTCGTGTAAAACTTATTCGTGATCGTCTGCACGTTGTGCCTGATCATCCTCAGTTAAAAGAAGCGATTAAAGCAAAAGCAGTTAAAGGACTAAATCCAGAGTCACTAAAAGAAGGTGACTGGGTTGTAGCTTACTTAACTCGCCACCCTCTTGTTGATAACAACAAGACTTTCTTCTGCGATATCAAAGAAAAAATCACCGATAGCAACGATAAGATTGCACCTTGGTGGGTAACGCTTGCACATCACAACCTTCCTAACGCAGAGCCAGCACCACAAGAAAGCTGGAATATGTTAGATGAAGGTCTTGAGCGTCAAGATCTCACTGATTTACCGTTTATCACTATTGATGGTGAATCAACCAAAGATATGGATGATGCAATTTATACCGTTGCTAACGATGACGGTAGCTTTGATATCACCATTGCGATTGCCGACCCAACCTCTTACATTGCTTTTGGCGATAAGATGGATGATGAAGCCCGTGAACGTGGTTTTACAATTTACTTACCTGGTCGCAATATCCCAATGCTACCCCGTGAACTTAGTGATGAGCTATGTTCACTAATCGAAAACGAACAGCGTCCAGCTATTTGTTGTCGTGTAACTGTCGATAAAGACGGCGTTATCCAAGATAACATCGAATTTTTCGCAGCATGGATCAAATCTCAAGGTCGTCTATCTTACGATAATGTGTCTGATTTCCTTGAAAACGGCAGCACTGAAAACTGGGCTCCGAACGACATCATTGAAGCACAAGTTCGTGCACTACATGCATTTGCTGATGCGCGTAGCAAGTGGCGTAAAGAAAATGCAGTTGTCTTCCCAGACCGTCCAGATTACCGCTTTGAACTAAGCGACGATAACGACGTTATTGCCATTCATACCGATGCACGTCGCACAGCAAACCGTATGATTGAAGAAGCCATGATCACAGCCAATATCTGTGCAGGTCGTGCGCTACAAGAGAAATTCGGCACAGGTGTGTTTAACGTTCATAGCGGTTTCAATCCAGAAAAACTGGATACTGCAATGGAATTCCTAACAGAGGCTCAAGCACCGTTCGAGAAAGAACAGCTACTTGAGCTAGAAGGATTCAGTGCTCTACGTCGCTGGTTAAATACCCTTGATACAACTTACCTAGATAACCGTCTACGTAAGTTCCAAGCTTACAGTGAAGTTGCCAATACGCCTGCTCCTCACTATGCGATGGGTCTAGATGTTTACGCAACTTGGACATCACCTATTCGTAAGTACGGCGATATGATCAACCATCGCCTATTAAAAGCATTAATCACAGGTAATGAGCCAAGCCAAAAACCTGATGATAATGTGGGTGATGAAATTGCACTACACCGTCGTCATCACCGTATGGCAGAGCGTGACGTGTCTGATTGGTTATACGTGCGTCTATTAAAAGATGCAGTGAAAAATGCAACAGTATTTAACGCTGAAGTATTTGATATTAACCGTGCAGGTATGCGTGTACGTCTACTTGAAAACGGCGCATCTGCGTTTATTCCAAGCCCATTAATCTTAGATAACAAAGAGCGTATCAGCTGTAGCGGTGAGCTTGGTATTATTACGATTGATGGTGTGAAAGAGTACCAACTAGGTGACACTTTCGATGTAACATTGGCTGAAATTCGCAGTGCAACTCGCCAGCTAATTGCAAAACCTGTAAAGCAATTCCCTGCACCAGAAGCGACAGAGAATACTGATGCATCTGTTACAGAAGAAAATAAAGAAGAAGTTAAAGCATAATCGTTATTAACCTCTCAAAAGGCCAGCCTTTGCTGGCCTTTTTTATAATAAAAATATTGGAAAGTCAGTCCATGAACTCAACAACAAAACAGAATACTCAACAGATCAACGAGATTGAAAAAGCCGTTGAACAATGGTTAAACGATGTAGTGATCGGTCTCAACCTCTGCCCTTTTGCCGCTAAACCGCAACGTAACAAGCAGATCAAAATATTTGTTAGTACCGATACAACTGAAAATGATTTACTAGAATCAATCTATCTCCAACTGAAAGAGCTGGATGAAACACCAGTTTCTGAATTAGAAACCACTTTAGTCGTTGCCCCTTACCTGTTTGAAAAATTTGATGATTACAATCAGTTCTTAGATCTTGTTGAAGGGCTCGTCGTTCAATTAGGTAAAAGTGGTGTCTATCAAATTGCTAGTTTCCACCCTAATTACTGCTTCTATGGTACTGAACCGGATGATGCAGAAAACCTCACTAACCGCTCTCCGTATCCTGTTTTTCACCTGATCCGTGAAGACAGTATGGAAAAAGTCTTAAAGCATTACCCAGATCCTGAAGCAATACCTGAACGTAATATTGAATGTGTTGAAAATTTAACCGAAGAGCAAATTAAAACACTGTTTCCTTATTTAAATAAAGATCAGTAACTTAAGTTATTGATGTGGTAGTCGATATAACTACAATAAGAGGTTGTAGCGGCTACTCATTCATGGAAGATAACAAATACGATAGATTTTCAGCTTATATTAGCTCACTGGTATTCGTATTTATTCTTAATTAAGGTTTTAGATTCATGCTCTTTTTTTCACACTTTCGTTCTGCTGGCATGCGGTTGCTGATCCCGCTGACGATTGCAACCTTAATGCTCATTGCTTTACCATTCTGTACTGCCACACTCGCAAACTATCAAAATTTGCTTGTTAATATCCCTTACATTCTATTTTCTGTTGTTATCTTTCTTAGCCAGCCATTTAATCAAGGTAGAACTGGTTTCGTCGCTCTTATCATGTTGGTGGCATACACCATCATCATCAACCAATTACAATCTCCTCTCACCAATGACGAAATTAAACTTGTTTTCAGCTTACTAGCAGGGTTACTACCGTTTAATCTTCTGCAAGTACATATCATGCCTGACAAACGCCTATTCTCTCGCTTTGGCGCATTATTCAGTTGTTTCTTATTACTACAAATAGGCTGGGCAGCTCTTGTTTACCATCATTTCAAGGGTTCAGATCTGAGTGCGTGGTGGGAGGTTTACTTATTTGCTTATCGCAATTTATCCCCGTTACCTTTGATCTTACTCGTTTTGAATTTAGCGCTAACATGTAGCAGCGCTTCTACGATCTTAAAGCGTAACCATAGTTCAGATCAGGCTGTATTTATCTGCTTACTGTTTAGTTTTCTCACTTTTACCTTCTTCCACTATCCCTTTATCTCCAGCGTTGCCTTTAGCATCGTTGCTCTATTGCTGTTAATTAACATTATTAGTTGTAGCCATGAACTAGCTTTTATTGATCAACTAACTGAAATTCCAGGACGTAGAGCACTTGATAATGAACTCAAACATCTAGGTAGAACATTTACCTTAGCGATGATCGATGTCGATCACTTTAAAAAGTTTAATGATAAATACGGCCACGAAACCGGTGATGATGTTCTAAAGCTTGTAGCCAGCCTTTTAAAAGAAATAGATGGTGGTGGTAAAGCATTCCGCTATGGTGGCGAAGAATTCACGATTTTATTTAAAGGTAAAACCATTGAACAATGTTTGCCTTTACTAGAAGAGTTACGAGAAAAAATTGCCAAATATAAAATGGTCATTCGTGATCAAGAGAATCGACCAAGTAGTGATCGTGCTGGCACGAAAGAACGTGGACAACGTAAAAAATCCAAATCAGTCAAGGTAACTGTCAGTATTGGGGTTGCTGAAAATTATATCGAGCATGAGCCAGAAAATGTCTTGAAGCTCGCTGATAATGCTTTATATGAAGCAAAAAATGCAGGACGAAACTGCGTCCAACAATCTTGTTAGTTGATAGATAAGAAAGCCCGAGAACTCGGGCTTGTTACTAATGCAAAGCGATAAACAGCTGCTTGTAACGAGAATAACAACGGTATTGATAATCAGCGGCCACACTTTTAGTCAATACCATAATAGGAGTGAAATGATTGAAATTTTAATTGGAACACTTAAAGACGTATCTTCTATTTTTTACTCATGTCTCTATCAAAAACATTAAAATCATCAACAAATCAAATATATCACATTATTTTTACATTACATTAAAAAATGCAAACATCAGAATAATATGTATTTATTCTGGAACTCACCCTCTTTTCAGAGCAACTTTTATCGCCATATTTATTACTTCACAGCACTAAAAACGCCTCATACCCAGATGAACATGCTGGTTTTAGTATAAAATTATAAAGTCAGCTGCTATGAGCAGCCATTCATCGTGGCATAAGTAATGATTTGATGGAGGACTGAAGATGAATAACCAAGATAGAATTGAAGATATCGAGCAAAAAATATCGATTGCCTATCAGGAAGGTCATTTCGAACAGGCCAGAGCCCTCGAAAAACAACTCAAAAAATTACGTGGGCACCATAATTTATATGATCAAAACGATCCTTATTCACTCGAAGGGCGTTTTTATTACGATGATCACGACTAAACACACTCTTTATTAATCAGGCGGTGCGATCTCATGATCTCGTCGCCGTTTTTATCGCTAATCTAATTGTTCTTGTACCACTTCACCAGTATACAAATCCAATTCAAGTTCAACGCGATGCCCGTCTTTATTTCTCGCATCAACAGCAATCTCATTGTATTCCCTCACAACTTTAATTTTACGAAAATCGTAATATCCTTCTTTTTCCAGAACTTTCATCGCCTTTGGAACACTTATCACTTCTGGTGCATCATCAATGGGATCAGCAAAAGCATGTGAAGCACAAAATACACTTGTTGCGCTACACAACAGTAAAATAGACTTCAATTTCATATTCTTCATCATTACATGAACCGCAGCATGAACGAATAAATCATGCTTGATAAATTACGTTTAACTAACTGATTTGCACTAGTTCTTGTTATTAGTCCCTAGTCCAAACACCATACTCAGAAGTAAATCCTACACTAACTTTACAGCGCTTCTTATCTCACTTAAGTGTAACTCATTAATCAATAATGAAATTCTCGATTAAGAGAATCGATACTAATGTAAAAAGTATACAATTACCGCATTTGATCAACGCTGTAGCTCAACCACATGCATTAGTGAGTAGATATAACATGAATCAACCAAGATGTAACAAAATAAAATATTGAATAGGTGAGATAAGTTAATACAAGTATCTAGCTTATTATTCAATTGTTAGCATTAGGAAAGATTTGCAAGTACAGGCTTGCCCCTTTGTCATACAAGGGGTATAAAATATGGCATATTTCATCGTTTAAAGAGCGTTATAAATGAAAAAGATTGTTTTAGCGGCAGCCATTGCATCATCATTACTTCTTGCAGGATGTAGCGATAAAGTAGACGAATCAACAATCAGTAATGTTGTTCAATCAAGCCAATACGAACAGCCTAATCTTGGTATAACTGCTGACACAACACCATTTGAAGTTAAAAACTTAAAGATCGACAAAGTATTACTTGATACAAAAACTGACTATAAAGCGAAAGTGACTTATGATCTTGTTGCAACCAAGAGCTTAGATGAATTTAAAGCGTCAATGCGCAAAGTTGCCGAGCAGCCAGCACAAGAAAACAATGCGGCAAACCAAACTAAAGATGATTTAGGTTCAGCACTTAACAGCTTGAAGAACAATCTATCAGCTGAAGTTATGGTTGTTGCTTACGGCGCAAAATACGGTAACTTCAAAGCAGGTCAAGTGGTTGATACGATCTCTGAAGACGTTTCTTTGAAAAAAGTAAACGATCAGTGGGTTAAAGACTAATCTCTTTTCCTACCTAAAGAAAAACGCCTATTCAGCATTGCTGCATAGGCGTTTTTAGTTTTATTGGCAGATATTACTTATCAATTGGGAATACTTTTCCTTCGAAAACCGTACCGTAAATTGGAATATCTTTTAGCTTCTTCAGATCTACCTTATACGGGTCTTGCTCTAAGATAGTAAAGTTAGCCACTTTACCTGTTTTAATACTACCTAGACGGTCTTCTTCGCCCCAAGAGTATGCAGCTTCAATCGTGATACCACGTAACGCTGCATCTCGTGATAACACCAAGTCAGGACGAACAACGGTTCCTTCATTGGTAATACGCGTTGCCGCACTCCATGCTAACAATAGAGGATCCGATGGTGCCATTGGTGCATCGGAGTGAAGAGATACAGAGATACCCTCTTTCTCAATGGTGCCTAAACGAACCATGGCATGTGCACGCTCTTTACCTAAACCAACCTCACCAAACTTTTCACTAAAGCCAGTTACGTAATATGGGTTAACACTGATTATCGCACCTAACTTCTTCAGCTTAGCCACTTGCTCATCAGTTGAGTTTGCAAAGTGAACAATAGTAAAACGGTGATCTTTACGTGGGTATTCAGCCTGACGTTTTTCTAGGATCTTAATCAGTTTTTCAACACCTTCATCACCATTCACATGTACTAAGATTTGATAATCATTATCCCAGAAAATCTTGGTGATAGTTTCCACATCTTCAGGTGTTTGAATCCACTCACCATGGTGACCATCGGTGTAGCCATCTTTCATTTTCATTAACTGAGAAATAATTGCACCATCAAACAGTAATTTGATTTGGTCATCAAAGTAACGCACTTTACCTTCTTCAGGTAAGGTCGTTGTGATCCGTTTAACTTCTTGTAATACGCCCTCTTTACCCTTAGCAATGAACGGTGTTTTACTTTCAGGAGTAAAGTAAGAATACATTGGCGTCGATTTATTACCTAAAATATCTAGATATGTATCAATCATATAGTCAGGAATAAATGCGCCAGGCTCGTTGTAAGCCGTTACACCTTTCTGATGCAACATGGTTACCATTTGCTTTAGGCCCGCTTCAAAACGTTCTTTATTTGCTAACTCAGGTGCTATGCGAGGTAATAAATAAATCAGTGCACCACCTTCATAGAAGTGACCTTGTTCAAGGTTTGCCTGATCCGCAACTTCTTTACCTAACTTATCAATATCAGCTTGATTTAGACCAAATTTTTTAATGAATGCCGAGTTAACATAAAACTCATGCGCTGAACGGTGCCACACACCAATAGGACGAGTGTCTGAAATTTTATCTAATTCTTGACGAGATAGCTTACCATGGAAAAAGTTATTAAAGCCCCATGTCCATAGCACTTCGTTAGGATCTTTCAGTGCTTTCTCTTGTGCTTTTAACGCTGCAATATAATCATCATGATTCGTAACAGCAGGCCACGTTTGATTAGGTAACTTCCACTCTTCCGGTGCAATAACAGGCATGTTTAATGTCAGTGCAGCAAGGAATGGATGTAAGTGTTGCTCAATAAAGCCCGGCATTAACACTTTATCGTCTAAATCTACTTTCTTAGAGTCAGGGTATTGTTTTAGTGCCTCTTTTTCAGAGCCTACATAAACAATTTTACCAAACTCACTAGTTACAACAGCTTCAGCACTCGGTTGTGCTTTTTCCATAGTAATGATTGGACCACCATAGAAAATCGTTGTTTTAGAGTCAGCATCAGATGATGCATATACCGCAGTAGAAGCCGCAGAAAGCAGTAACATGATTGATGATGTAAGCTTTGAATATTTCATAATACCTTTTCTATAGAAGAATAACCTTAAGCCCACTGTAGACTAGTAGCAGAAAAATTCTCTTTTTCGATTCAAATTAGCTAAGGTGATCACAATTTTACCTTTACCTGACAATAATTCATTTATATCAACCACTTATACCAATTAAGCAATTGATTATTTATATAGTGATCTTGAATTTTTTTCGGTAGAGTATACTTAACATCAATAATCAATGGAGTTGACGCGATGAGTATGACAAGTGTCACGATCACAATCCCCTCACACTTAGTTCCAGGAGGACTTCCGACTCCTGATTATAAAGAGTTCGGCTTTCATGGTTTTGAGCGTAGTTTCATTCATTCAAGTAAAAATAAAACAGTGACGTTAGCCTTCTTCGCACCAGCACCACACTGTAATGAAGATCATTTTGACAAAGAGTTAGAAAAATACTTTTGGTACTTTTCTAAAGGTACACCTTTTACGATGAAAAAAGAGTTTGATGATCAACCACCAGAGCATCATCAATGCAAATACCTCAACAATAAACTAATCCAAGAAAGCTTGTTTTAATCAGTAACTCAGCGAATCACCAGACTCATTTATCTCTACATATCGTCGTGATCATGAATTAGTAAAAAATACATGATTGCGACACTAAAATGTCATTTCCTCCTCCTACTCTCACTCTTCACCTCACTTACAAAGCCGATAAAGGAATTTAATTTGTCATTTAACCCTCAGCGTCACATTCACCCTTGTTTAGCTATTTTCGATCTTGATGAAACATTAATCGCTGCTGACTCTGCCAGTTTATGGATCGCTTACATGGTTAAACACAATCTGGCCAGTGCAGAGTTGCAACAGCAGGAAGAAGCAATGATGAAAGCTTATGCTCAAGGTAAATTGGACATGGCTGATTATATGCAAGCAACACTGGCACCGATGGTAGGAAAAACTCAGCAGGAAATTGAAAGCCTTGTGTCATCATTCATCGCATCAGAGATTGTTCCTGCTATTTACCCCGATGCTTTAGCCCGTATTGAATGGCACAAAAAGCGAGGAGACGTAATTCTGATCATTTCAGCCTCTGCTGAACATTTAGTGCAACCTATTGCTAAGTATTTAGGAGTAGAAAACAGTATTGCGATCAACCTAGAAACCATAAATGGTGTTTACACAGGGCAAACTCATGGCGTACTCAGCTTCCGCCAAGGAAAAATCGAGCGATTACAGTCATGGCTCAATAATCATCCAAATCAATTTAGAAGCAGTTATGGTTACAGTGATTCCATTAATGACCTACCACTATTACAACACGTGAACAAACCTTTTGCTGTAAACCCTGATCCTGCATTGGCATTACATGCTCAAATGAATGAGTGGACGATCATGGATTGGCGACATGATAATAATATTCTGCGGTAAATTTTGTTATTTATTAGAAAGTTAAAAACTAAAACATAAAATCGTATTATTACCGCGCTTGATAAAAATCATTACCGACCGCATTTACAGATAGTAACAATAATCACATTTAATTCTTGTAGCAGGTACTAGATGTGTTACAGATTTAGTAATACATTACCTGCGCAATCTATTTGAATTTAAGTCTTATATGGCATTATTCAGCTATTGTTCAAGAATATAATGAGAATAATGCAATATAGACTAACCTATACAGCAAGGTTGATGTGTTGTATTAATATAATTATCAACTAAGCAGTTAAAGCTCCCCCTGCACATAGGGTATTGAGAAGGTAAAAACCATGACTCCACAAGAAAAAGATCTTATTCAAAGCGTTGCTACTAAGCTCAAACAAAGCCCAGAAAGCAAAAAAGATGCAGATGCTGAAAAATTCATTGCAGATGAAATCGCATCACAACCTGATGCTATCTACAAATTAACTCAAGCTGTACTTGTGCAAGAAATGGCATTAAAACAGCTTAAAGAAAAGAACGATTACCTAGAAAAGAACGCTGAGTACTACAAAGAAGAGTCTAACCGTGGCTCATTAAGCCGCATGTTCGGTGGTTCTCGTCCTGCTCCGCAACCACCACAGCCACCAGTTCGTCAACCAAGTGCTTTTGGTGGTTTCATGCAAACAGCAGCGGGTGTAGCAGCAGGTATGGTTGCAGGTAGCGTGATCAGCAATATGCTATTTGATCACGATCAACCAGCAGAAACTGCAGCAGCTGATCCAGCGCCTGCCGCAGATCCTACAGCTGATGCAACACAAGACGCGACACCTGATACAGCGGCAGCAGATACATCAACAGATCAATCAGTACCAACTGATGATGTAGCAACCCCTGCGTTTGATGATCAAGGTAGCTTCCTTGATAACACAGCAAACAACTTCACTTCTGATTACACAGGTGGATTTGGTAACGCTGGTTTTGATGATAACCAAAGCGGTTTCGGTGATTCTGGCTTTGGCTCTGATGACAATGGTTTTGGCGACGATGATACCTACGCTAACAATGGCTTCGGTGGCGGTGACGATAGCTTCTTAGGTGGTGATGACAGTGGCTTCGGCGACTTTGATGACGACCTATAAAAAAGTCATAACACGATAACCAAAAAAGAGCGCTGATAGCGCTCTTTTTTATTACATATTCAAACCTACAGCAGTGGTTTATTCAATCGACGTTAATTCTGTTGCTTCCGAGTTCTCTGTTAGCTCTCGATAAGCTGTTCCTTCAATGGCTGCGATAATAAATGGGATCGCAATAACAATAAGACCCCAAATAAATACGTAAATAAACTTCAAACTCATGGCGAACTTAGGATTTGCAAATAACATGAAAATCGGTAAGCCAATAAACAGCATATAAAAGGCGACTGGTAACAAGCCTGCGATGACAAAAGCGTAGAGCTTTTTATTTTTCGTTATAGTCAGTGCGTCTTGAAATGAGGCTTTTTTCCCAGCAGCAATTGCCGGTAATACAAAAGATAAACGAGAAAAAATAACCCAACCCACAACACCAAGCACAAGAAACAACGTATATAAAATTCCGTTATTTACCCATTCATAATCAATCTGAAACAATGCCCAAATGGCATTCAATAATCCAAACATTAAAAACAAATAGGCACTATAACGACGTTGCTGAGCATCAAAGCTGATCCCTTGCCAACGAGAAAAACGCGTATCATCGCTACCATGGCTATCTAAGATCTGCTGAGTTCTCATACATATGATTGAAGAAACAAGAAATATCGCAATATTTAATACAAATACCAGCACCTCTTCATACAGTTCGCTACCAGCCATTGAAACCTTAAGTGAACGCAGGAAATACGTTACAACAAACGGGATCAATAAGGCTTTCACTAATCGCACTTTATTGGCGAAAACAGTTTGAACTGAATGATGCAGTGTTTCTAAAATCATTTTGTATCCTTTAAGTTATGGTGATGGCGGTAAACTAAAATGGCTTAATTTAGCGTCTCAACCTTCACTTTTAGTATTCCAGATGAAGTCTTACCTATCGCACTAAATGCAGAACGAGATAGATCGATAACACGCCCTTTTGAGTAAGGACCACGATCATTAATCGTCACGATCACACTCTTGTTATTGGCTAAATTAGTCACTTTTACGCGCGTACCAAATGGCAAGGTTCGGTGGGCTGCTGTACGTTTATTCTTGTCATAACGCTGCCCGCTGGCTGTTTTACGTCCTTGATATTTGTCCGCATAATATGAAGCCTTACCAACTTCACCACGCTGTTGCTTTACGCTCTGCGGCTTTATCAATACAGGACGAAGCTTATGTGAACTTGTGGTTTCCGTTTGTGCACAACTCACTACCGCCAACAAACAAGTACCAACTATGGCCCATCGCTGAAGTGTCAATTTAGGTGTGAACATTATTTATCCTTATGCAAAGCAATTAAACGCAATCATATAACCATTTGATTGCGAATATGTAAGCACAATGTAAAAGTTATAACCCACAATTATGTTTACTAGAAATTTAATTCATTAAATTCAAAGCTAAATTCATCGCGTCATTAAAGTTCTCAGTACACTCTCATGGTGCCAAATGCTAAACTAAACGCTTATTTTATTAAGTTGTGAAAGGTAATGTGATGAACCCAATTATTGCACTGTTGAAAGAGAACAATATCAGTGATGAGCAAATCAACGAGATCTTCCTAACGTTGACGCAAAATCCTCTTGCAGCAATGACAACAATTAGCCAGCTAGGCTTACCACAAGATAAGCTACAAGCATTAATGGCGCAGGTAATGCAGAACCCAATCCTTATCAAAGAAGCGGTTGAAGAATTAGGCTTAGATTTCGCTAAAGTAGAAGAAGCAAAAGCAAAACTGAACCAATAAGTTTTCCTCGCTTTGATACAATATGCCGTTATTAAATACAGTATTCTGTTTTTATAACGGCATTTTATTAGCTAAACGCTTACTATCCATTTCTCTTTTTCTATTACCACCACAGATAAAAAAAGCGCCTACCCCGAGGAGAGATAAGCGCTAATGCCATACATCTATAGTGGAAGTGCATTAAGACTAATGCAGCGACTATGCCAAATCAAAACAACAAAAAATAAACTTAATAAACAACACGTTATAAACCAGACATTAGTTATTTAATTATCTCATAGCTAGCAAAGCACCAAGAATAAGCTTACTTGCACAACAATAAGTCAACTAAACATCAGGCCATGTCATGTTATTTACACGTTCATCAGCGATATAAAACAACCGCGTCTCAGGTGTAATAGACAGTGATAACGGTGGATTAACCTGAATACCTTGTCCACTATCACACGCGATCAAAATCGCATCATGTCGATGTTTAAAATGCTCAAATAATGCAGAAAATGTCGTTGATTGTTGTGAGTGAGGATAATCAATTGCGTATTGCGTCATCCCCTTGTCGGTACTTAACAACTCTTGATGCAAAATACTTGATCCCGGATCTACTGCTGATTTTGCTAACATTTCAACGGCGACAGAAGGAATACATTCCGCATTCGGGCAGTGCAACTTTAATAACTGACTTAACCCGTCATCATCAAAATATGCCAGTAAATGGGCATTAGGGTTTTGTCCTGCAGCAAATAACGCAGCTGTGAGTGTTATATCATCATGTAATGCATCAACGATAATACAACTGGCTTTGGAAATACTGGCTCTCGCCATTTCTTCTACGTTGGTGTAGCTACTCACTCGAACAAATTCGATCTTATCAGGCATCGGGTTTTCAATGTCAGATCGCGAGCATAACACTATGGTGCGTCGCCCATGCTCTTCGTGAAGCAACATACGTAACATGCTTAAAGTTCTGTTTTCATTCCAGCCAAGCAATAAAATATGTTGCTCCATTTTGATACTCCTTTTACCCAATAATCTTCTTCGCCACACAGTGACAAATACAGTCGCAACTCTGCCAACCACAATGGCAAACAAGCCTAATCCACCGGGGATAATAAATAAGGCTGCGACCCACTTACCTAATGCCGATTCAGGGGAATGATCGCCATAGCCTACCGTGGAAGCCGTCACAACGATGTAATAGAAAAACGTCGACAGTGAGTCGCTTAATTGATGCTCGCCAGCAAGAAATAGTAATAACCAACTTAAGGCAATATATATTCCAGTCAGTACCACAATATTTTGCCCAGTTAAGCGTGAAAAATATTTAACTGTAAATCGTTGAAGAAATAACCATAGCCCCATACAACACCTAAGCATGACATTATGAGTTGTTTCTTTAAGCGTAGTGCTTTGAGGAAAAAACTTTTTTCATTAATAGGATTTTTTTGACTAAGACTTATGAAATGGACTAACAAGGATGGAGAAATAGAAACAATGAATAATTTATCGGCCACTAATACGTTTAGCGATCACCCATGCATCAAGATGGCTATGAACGATTTTATAATAAACTTCGACCACGACCACTAAACCAAAGGCTTTAGAGTTACTGGCTCCTGATATATCAATTACCTCGCCAACACGGGGAACCAGTGAGGAATCGACCTTCACAACAGTGCCTTGCTCTAACTCTGCTTTCACTTCAATATACAAATTACTCATCACATTCCTTCGCACTGATGACATAATTTAAGCTTAAGCTATTTTTCCTATTCACAGTCAAATAAGTCAATCAAATAACTGCTATTACAGTGTGTAATAACAGTAACTACGTCCTTGTAGTTACCACAACAGCCACAAAGCTAATTTAAATTAACCGAGTACTTACCCTGATCATCTTTAGAGACTGTCACATTAAACAGATCATAGGCAGGATCATCACCCGTTTCAGCACCTAACGTGACTTCTTTCGTTCCTAATACCCCATTTTGTGAAGAGTCAATTTGAACAGTGGCACGTCGTCCTTCCGCATCCGAGTAATTCGCCACTGAAACTTTATAAGTACCAACTTGCAGTTTATCGGACTCACATGATGCAAAGTAATGCTCAGGGCCATAAGATGTTGTGTTATCTACATCCAAATAACCTGAATCACCGTTTGAATCGGAATAATAAACATGTGAACCATTAGGCTCATAAACATGTAAATCCACATCACCTGTACCATCCCATGTTAGTTGAGCGGTAAAGAAACCTTGAGATGCGGTTGCCGTCGGTGCAACCAAGGTATTTAAAGCGTCGTTAATGTGTGTTTTCACCCGATTGGCTATATCTAATCCTTGGTTTATATAAATTTCAATCAAGCCATGACCAAGAATATCTTTCCCGCCATTAACCCCTGCAGGTCTAAATAAGTAACCGGGAATATCATCCGTATTTTCCACGACGTTACCCACCAAACGTAACCCATTAATCACCAAATCTAAATTTGCCAAGGTATGTGGACCATTAACTATGGGTGATGCTGGCGCAATATGAACGACTTTTACAGATTCGGCATCCACTTTCGTGGTGGTATAGCGATAAGCTTCATTCACGAATAAATTACCTTGTGAATGTGCCACGTAGAGTAATTTAAATCCTTTCAATACCCAGTTATCAATTTTGGCTTGATGCTCTTGGTAATTATTAATCGATGGTGGATCGCCTAAAAGGGATGAGAGTTTCTGAATTAGCTCGGCTTTATCTCGCTCAGCTATCGCATCTAAAATACCAGAAGCAGACGAAATGGTATTGGTGATATTTTGCCACCACGTCCCGCCACCACGTAATGCTTCAAAAAATAGCTCATAACGACCATTTAATAGCTGCTCTTGCTCCTGTAGACGCTGATCAAACGTCTCAGCAAAGTCTTCTAACCCATTGGTGTAGTTGTACATTACTTCGTAACGAATATCGTCACCTTGTTCTGACTTGTCACCGTGGATACGTTTTAATTCTTCTTTACCACGGTTTGCACCGCTTGGCGTTGTTTGCACCCCATTGAAAAACGCAATAACAACATCTGTGTTATGACAAATATTATTCTCATGGTTTTCATCAGCATAAACGGAAGCACTGAGTAAACAACCAGAAAGAAGAAGATAAGCGGTTGATTTAAAATAATGCATAAGACTATTCACAAGTATCTCCTTCTGGAATGGACCACGACGTTCCGTCTAAGGCTTTAGCAAAAGCGAGATAAGCGAGCAGTCTTTCCTTGGTATTCGTGGTTATCGCTTCTAACTCTTGGGACACTTGTGCTGGCTGTGGGGTATTGTTGCTGCCATCAAATTGCTGATAGATACAGTGATCAGCCTCTGATAGCTTTTTATTGGCACTCTTTACTGCCGCAGGATCGGTGGTATCCACCATTAAGGTTTCTTGAAATGCTTTTGCTGCTTGTGTAGCTGCGGCAACTTGCTGAGCACCGGAGTAATGATCAGCAATATACTGATCAATATCATCTCTAATACCATTAGAGTCCGCATCAGTACCTGTTAAGGTTGGCTCTCTTTCCAATTTCGGAATACTGCCAGACTCTTCTAATGCGGTTAATTGCTCAGATGGTGTTCCATCTTGTGGCACTGTTTGTTCATTAGGTGTTGTCGGATTATCCGCTGCAGGTGTATTGGTATCTCCGTCACCGCCCCCACCACCGCCACATGCAGACAATAGAAGAATGATGGGAATAATTAGCAACTTACTCTTCACGTTCGACTCCTTTTCTAGCACATGAAGCACTAAAGCTGACCATGATTGATGATCACCACAACACGCCACAGCATAGCTTCAACACTTCTACTTAATAATGACGACCCGCCCAAATGAATATAGAAAAAGAACAGAAAAGAAAATGCTTCATATATGCTACAAAACGCTAATACAAGGACAGAATATCGTTGATAAGATCAGGAGAAAGAAAAGTAAACGTCAACCAACCAATTTAATTTGTAAATGCGTTTTTAGCTGACTATGTTTGATGTGAGAGATGTCTAAAAACAGCTCATACGTACTAAGTGTTTCAATTCAACCAAACAGCTCAAGTTTTCCCCTTCTTGAGCTGTTTTCATTTATCTCATTCCTAACAAAACTAACCATTATCTAACGTAACTTAGTAATAAATATTGCTGATGTTTCATTT
>NZ_SSMG01000005.1:0-11754 GCF_009873615.1 Photobacterium lucens | reverse complement strand
GTATAGAATAGTGCAATTTTGCATTGTTCAATTACCTATAAACAAAGCAAATATCACTGAAACAATACATAACATAAGGGATACTGATGTTTAAATTTCCAAACATGCTGAAATGGGTATTTAGCCTTGCTCTACTTCTTCAATTAACCGGTTGTGGTATCAACACCATCCCGACACTTGATGAGCAAGTAAACGCAGACTGGGCACAGGTAGAAAATAACTACCAACGTCGTGCAGATCTTATCCCTAACCTTGTTGCGACCGTAAAAGGTTATGCAAGCCATGAAAAAGACACATTAACGGCTGTGACTGAAGCGCGTTCAAAAGTCTCTTCTATGCAAGTCACACCAGAAACATTAAATAACCCAGAGGCATTTAAGAAGTTTGAAGCTGCCCAAGGTGAGCTAAGCAGTGCGCTTTCTCGTTTAATGGTAGTTTCAGAGCGCTACCCTGATCTAAAAGCAAACGAGCAATTCGTAGCACTACAAGCACAACTTGAAGGCACAGAAAACCGTATTGCTGTTGCGCGTCGTGACTACATCAACAGCGTAAAAGCATTCAATACTGAAATCCGTACCTTCCCTGGTCGTATTTGGCATTGGATCATGTACAGCGATCTAAAAGCGAAACCAAACTTCTCAGCAACAACACCCAATGCTGATGTTGCACCTAAGGTAGCCTTCTAATGATGAAAAAAGTCCTGTTATTTACCGGACTCTTGTTATTCATAAGCCATGCTAGCTTTGCTCAACCCGTGTTTCCTAAACTCACGGGTCGAGTGGTTGATGAAGCGCATATACTCAATGCCACACAAAAGCAGCAGCTAGAACAGCTGCTTGCTAATGAAGAGAAAACCTCATCAAACCAAGTAGTGGTGGTTACCGTGCCTTCAACTAATGGCGTCCCTATTGCTGACTACGGTTATCAACTGGGGCGTAAATGGGGGATTGGCACCAAGCAACATGACAATGGCGTGTTATTGATTGTTGCTTATAACGACAAGAAAATCCGAATTGAAGTCGGTTACGGTTTAGAAGGTGCATTGCCTGACGCAACCGCAATCAGCATCATTAACCATGAAATCAAACCTGAATTTAAAGCTGGTCGCTTTGCCCAAGGTATCGAAAAAGGCACATTAGCCATCATTGGTGCAATTAAAGGCGAATACAAACCCGTTATTCAAGAAGAGCAACCACCATACGATCTCTACTTGTTTATTCTGTTTGTGATTGTCATTCAAATCATTGCCTTTAGTCGACGTCGCAGTAACCGTTCACGCTATTACCGTCGTAATGGCGATGTCTTTAGTAGCGGTGGCTTTGGTTCATCAAATCGCTTCCCACACTCTGGTGGTAATGGCGGCTTTGGTGGCGGCGGTTTCGGTGGTGGAAGCGGCGGCGGTGGCTTTAGTGGTGGCGGTGGCGGCTTCGGTGGCGGCGGCGCATCAGGAGGATGGTAAGTGAAGCTATTTACAAATGAACAACTAGAAACAATTAGCCAAACCATTGGTGATATTGAGAAAACAACCGATGCCGAGTTAATGACCGTTGTGGCTACCCAAGCTGACGATTATTACTTTGTGCCGACGTTATGGGCAGCGATCATTGCATTGTTTATTCCTGCCCTACTCAACTTCACACCTTTTTGGTTAGAGCTAAACGATATTCTAATGTGTCAATTAGCTGGCTTTATCGTCTTTACTTTGCTATTTAGAATACCAGCGATTAAATACCGCCTAGTGCCAAAGTCCGTCAAACATCGTCGTGCGAGCTTAGTTGCAAGAGAGCAATTTCTTGCCAACGGCATTCACCGTACTAAGCAGCATTTAGGTGTGATGATCTTTGTTTGTGAAGCTGAGCATTATGTTGAAATCATCACTGATTACGGCATTAGTGAACACATTAGCGATGAAGCATGGAGCTCGATTGTCTCTGACTTTACTCATAATGTGCGTGATGGCAAAACTTACGAAGGCTTTCTGCAATGCTTAGAGCAATCGAGTAAGTTATTAGCGAATGCTTATCCACTTACAGAGGCTAAAAACGAATTACCTAACTGTTTAGTTGTCATTGGCGAAGCCTGATTTACACTTGCGATATAACAATAAAGGCGCTCATTGAGCGCCTTTTTCTTTGCCATGATTTGTGTGTACATGGGTATGTGGGATGTTTTTGGACATTTATTAGTTACAACGAAGAGTAAACCTCTACACTACGTATAACTTTGTAGGTCCCAAAATACAATCAACCACTACAAAAAGATCTCCTAAATCCAATATGAGCTCTGGCTTGTCTTTTCCTCACCTAACAAATTTATAGAACCCTCAACCTTGGGTATACTATGCAGAGCCTTCGTAAAATATTGCGTCAATCATCGCGACGCGGCCTTCCCAGGCTTGTCGCTCTTTTGTATCAGTAGGTCTAGGAGCTGACCACCAAACAGAGTCGAGAATACGTGCAATGATATTGGTCCAGTATGTATCAAATTTAACATTTTCAGGAATGCCAAAATCCTTGCATAGTTCGCTACGATTTTGGCTATCCAAACAGACGAAGTAATCAGGGCGCTTCATTGCTAGCAATCTGCTGGCTGTCGCGAGTCCAGCCCCGCCGTCAGGGAAAGCTAGTTTGAACCAATCTACAAATCTCTTGTAGTCTTCTTCGCCCACAGGTCCAGTTAAAGGGATCTGTTCGAGAGCTTCGGAAATAAACTCATTGTTAGTGTTAATTCTGTTTTTGAACTTACCAGCTCCGACCATACTGCCAAACCATTTCCAATTTACTTTTGAATCTGTTGTGATACCAGCAACCTGCTTTCTTTGAAGCTCAGTAAATTTATTAAAGGAATGATGTTCAGTGAAGTATTCATTTACAAGTCGTAGAACATCAAGACGTCCACTGAATGACCCCAAAGAGTCAGCACTAACTTTTCTATAGTAGTCTTCCCACTTAAGTGAAAATACTTCAGATTTTACGATGCTATCTTTACTCTGTTGTCCACCATAGCGACCTCCAAGACTGGAAAGCTTGGTTTTGTTCTTCTCCCAAATATTTCTATAATTGTCGAGCTCATACGAATTCATTGTTTTTGACTCGAGCCAATACATATCAATTGTATTTAGTAGGTCTTTGAGACTGCTTTCGGCCCCACGGTCATCGCTTCCAAAGTGAATAACGACTTCATGGTTTCTTTTTAATGCGGATAAAGTAAAGTTTGCACTGCCAACTAAGCATTCCCACTCGCGTTCATTATTCGTAAATAAATAAACCTTCGGGTGATAAATACCGTCAGATTTCAGAATGAACCTTACATTTTCGCTATCCATAAACTTTTCAATAAAGTTAGGATGTGTCTGGAAAAAGTGTGTTCCTACAACCATTTGTGCAATACGGTCTTGGTTTGCGGCTAGCTCACTCGATGCTTTGGAGCCCATTGAAGCCCAAGCAGTCGCAATATAATATTTACTGTATCGCTTCATCAATTTAACAAGTGTTTTGTCTATATCTGATGGTTTAGAGATTATTTTCATGGGAGGCCTGTATTTACAGTGGTATATCGAGGGTATCTTTAGGTAACGAATTATCACATAGTGTGTAGAGATTTACGCTCGGAATGTTATGAAGCTGTTTGCATTATCGTTCTAAAATGTTATTTTGTTAGGCTGTATGGATTGCGTTCCTATGAAAAGTTAGTGCATTCATTGCCATTTTAGCCGGAGAACAATAAAGATTGATCACACGCTGTACGTTTGTGGACCTCAATTTTTTGGACAACAAAGTGTCAGTGACTTTTCAGAATTATTAAATGGTGAGTTATCTTAGGTATAAGTCTCTATGTACATAATCAAATTCACCACACCATTTCAATTAGAGCCACAATTACTTCCCGAACCATTGACCAATATTCGCAAGTCGTTCGACTGAATCCATGCCAAACCAAACGCTAAAATCAATCATCGTGATCAGAATTATCGCTATAGCACATTTATTCATTGGGTCTTTCCTAATTTAAATAGCCGTTACAACACAAGCTAGAAAGTGCTGACTGCAACAGTTTATGGACAGAAATGAATTAGGGACTCTACTTTATTTGGGCTGGTAGCTATTAGGATAAATAAGGGGATGTTCGACTTATCAGCAGCAACATTAATGATATTTAGTTATATAAGGTGGCTTGGGCTTGTCCAACACTTCGGATAGGTGTCGGCTTCGCGACACATATTCTTATTTGTTAGTTTGCTTGCGTGCGCCAAAACATCATAATTGGTATGTTATACCAAATTTAAGATATCAGGAGTCATAATGGGAATTAATGAGTTCTTTGAAAAGATATTGGGACAAAAGTTACCAAACCAATACTCATGGGGTTGCTACGTGCCAGCTAGGAAAGCAATGTGCTGGACTGTTTGGCAAGAAGAAATTGAAGGCAACCGAGTAGAGGTTCATTCTGATGTCCCATATAGAACTAAAGCAGGTCACGTAAACCGTAACTGGACAAAAAGAAAAGAAGAGTTTGAACTAGTTCAAAGCGGCGTGCCTGCGTATGGCGTCATGATTTCTTGTGGTAAATCTTTCGATGCGGATTCATGGAATATCCAAGAGCTTAACTCACACGAAATATTTGAGCTTTCAGATCTTGAATTCAACGAGAGAACGAAGAAATGGACTATGGTTATTGACGTAAATAGTCCAATTGCTGTTGAAGAAATTAAATTTGATCAAAATAAAGCCATAAGCACTTTAGAAAAGCACACCAAGGCATTTAAAACATACGAAAAAGCTACTAAGTTGGGTTGGGAGTTGATCGGGCTTAATGAACAAACAGCATCCCTTTCTTTGAATAGTAAGCAAATGGATATCGTACTGTCAGATGGAAGTTACGTACGAAAATAATTTCAGGGCAACTTGCTTCAAAGTTGCCATTTCTCGCAAACTAATAGTATATTAATAAGCATTCTTACTTTTACGCAAAAATATACTTATAAAATATAGATGTTATACTCGATATAATCTTTAAATATTATGAACTTACTAGCACTTTCTTACACTCACCGATTTGAAAGAGGATGTGAAAAGTAAGAAATGTATTTAATCAGTCATATTAAATACAAATTGAAATATTAAATCGTATAATTTTCAATCGATTATGGTTTTACTAATGTTGCCTCAGCAAAGCCCCCTACCTTTACGCTCTATCCTTAATCCTCTTTTGAACCCTAGATCTTGTGAATAAAAGAATCGTTCTGATGGTAAATCGTATCCATTTTGCTTGCGTAGGTATTTAACATATCGACGGCTTCAGCAAAGTGATACTGCTCGCTGGCATGGTGTGGTAACTCGGTTTCATCAATCGTTAACTGTATGTCTTTCTGATACTGAGAGTGATATTCCACCTCTGTAGAAAGCTCAATGTTCACATTCGTATCAAAATAGGCGGTTTCTAAACGCATCTTTTCATGCGCTGGTAAGGTTTTATTGGCATCAACCACCATTTGCGCTAATTCTTGCTTCACATCTTTAGCTATTTGATCTGTGGCATCGGTGATCATCAAAATAGGTGTTTCATTATCGTCACCAGTGATCGTGACTGTGGTGGTGAGTTGCTCGTCATACACTTCCCCCAGCCGAACTTCCCCACTAGCGACATTGACGATATTTTGTGATGTGAGCAAATGGTAAAAAGACTGCCCACCAATAACGATAGCGCCTGTAATAATTCCTAAGGCTATAATCAATGCGTTCTTCATAAACATATCTACTATCAAAGAGTTATGTTTTTTATATTATGCTCGAACCAAAACCTTTTTGTGATTAATGTCACACTATTTTATTTTATCGCAGTAGCAATAGCTGACGTTTACAAATAAACAAACACTGTATTTTATAAATCACAATAAAACCAAACAGTTAAAGTAATTACTCTATATTTGAAAAATACAATTACATATCTCACTGTTTATAAAAGGGAAAAGAAATCCACACCAAAATTGAGCAGAATAAATCACCATGCTATTACTGGTAGGCATTGATATCTTCTGAATATGCCCCCAAATAATAAGCAATAAACGGGGTAAATAGAAAAGCAAATGGCGATCAAACATCGCTAACCATAAAACGCTTATACTCTGTATAAACAACGTGTTACGACGTGCGTTGGTTCCTATTTTTTCGTTTTCTTTGTTATATCCAATAACAAAGAAAATTCGTGGAAGGACATGACTGTGAATACAAAAACAACAAACGTGGCTCAAGATCTTCAAGCGCCGATTGCCAAGAAAATCCCCCACACAATGACCATCCATGATGATACTCGCATCGACAACTATTATTGGATGCGAGATGACAATCGTGCCGATCCTGAAATCATTGCACATCTTAACGCTGAAAATGCCTACACTGATGCCGTAATGGCACATACAGAAGCACTACAACAACAGCTATTTGAAGAAATTAAAGGTCGTATCGTTAAAGACGACAACTCAGTACCTGTAAAACAAGGGAACTACTTCTATTCCAGTGAAGTAACTGGTGATAACGAATATGCCGTATCTGTTCGTGCCGATGACTTTAACGGCACGAATAAAACAGTCTTACTCGATGTCAATGAACTCGCTAAAGGCCATGAGTATTATAACGTTTCTAGTATGAGCGTTAGCCAAGACGAGAATCTATTAGCTTATGGCGAAGATACGGTCAGTCGTCGTATTTACACCATTAAAGTGAAGAACCTAGCTACGGGTGAATATCTTGCCGATGAAATCACAGGCACCAGTGGTTCTATTGCATGGCAGAACGATAACCAAGCGTTCTACTACATCAAAAAAGATCCACAAACCCTATTAGGTTATCAGGTTTATCGCCACCAGCTAGGTACTAACCAAGCTGACGATACGCTTATTTTTGAAGAAACCGATCCGTCTTTCTACACCTCAATTGGTAAGAGTAAAGATAACGAATTGGTGTATATCTGGCACTCAAGCACCGAAACCAGTGCGGTATCAATCATTGACGCTAATGATCCAAATGCCACTGCAACGCCATTTTTAGAACGTGAAGAAGGCTTGGAATACAGCATTTCTAAATTGGGTCAGCAGTTTTACGTATTGACGAACTATGAAGCGGTTAACTTCCGTTTAATGAAAGTCGATGCTGATAAGCTGGGCGATAAAACAGAGTGGCAAGATGTGATTGCACCGCAAGAAGGTGTAATGCTGGAAGACTACGAGCTATTTGATAACTATCTTGTTTACCAACAACGTTCTAATGGCTTAACCCATATTACGGTTCGCCAGTTAGATACCAATGAAGAGCGTGAATTACGCTTTAATGATGAGGCTTTCACCGCTTTCTTCTATGGTAATAAAGAGTTAAATACCAATAAGCTACGTCTTTACTATTCAAGTATGACAACGCCAGCCTCTCACTACGATATCAACCTTGATAACAGTGAATTTGCGTTATTAAAGCAAGCTGAGGTGTTAGGTGGTTTTAACGCTGATAATTACCAATCTGAGCGTTTAATGATCCCTGCTCGTGACGGTAAATTAGTGCCTGTTTCTTTGGTTTACCGTAAAGACTTATTTAAAAAAGATGGCACCAATCCGCTATATCAATACGGTTATGGCTCCTATGGTTCAACTATTGATCCAAGCTTTTCATCATCACGTTTAAGCTTGCTTGATCGTGGTTTTGTTTACGCGATTGCTCATATCCGTGGTTCTGAAATGCTAGGTCGTCCTTGGTATGAGGATGGTAAAAAACTCACTAAGCAAAACACCTTTAATGATTTTATTGATGTGACCAAAGCCCTTGTTGAGCAAGGCTATGGCGCAAAAGATAAGATCTTCGCAGTTGGTGGCTCTGCAGGTGGTTTGTTAATGGGTGTGATTGCTAACCAAGCACCTGAATTATATTGCGGTATCGCAGCACAAGTGCCGTTTGTCGATGTGGTAACGACGATGCTTGATGAGTCTATCCCACTGACGACGAACGAGTACGATGAATGGGGTAACCCAAATCAAAAAGAGTATTACGAGTACATGCTGAGTTACTCTCCGTACGATAACGTTGGCGAGCACGACTATCCGCATATGTTAGTCACAACAGGTTTGCATGACTCACAAGTACAATACTTTGAGCCAATGAAATGGGTGGCTAAGCTACGTGAAATGAAAACAGACAATAATCGTTTGCTGTTTAAAACCGATATGGAAGCCGGTCACGGTGGTGCATCAGGTCGATTTAAAGCACTCCATGAAGATGCATTAGAATATGCTTTCTTTATCGATTTATTAAATGACAAAGCGGCTCAATAATTAGCATTATTTAGTCGAAATCAAGCCACAAGAAATAACAAAGCCAGCGAATATATGCTGGCTTTGTTTTGTCTAATTTTTGCTACTTACTGTGCTCAATACAGATCTTTTGAATATCTGTTTCGCTCAGTGCAAGTTGGGTTAAACCACACAAGTGCGTGCCATCTGTTAACGTTTGATTGTGCTTACAGGTTTTGCACACGCCAAAAGATTTACATTGGTTCTGCTGCTGCAAAGTTAATAACAGGCTTTCCAATTGCTGCTGTAATACATCCCCATCCAATCCATTTTGATTTAATGTTGCCTTTGCCCAGACATTTTTCAGCAATTGCGACGGCTGAGTTTTCGCTATTAATGCTTTGCCTTGCGCTGTCAGTGCAATATGGGTGATCCGCTTATCACTAGGATCTAGGGTTTTATTCACATAGCCTTTGCTCTCAAGCACTTTCAAACTTTGTGACACTGTCCCTTTTGTTAAACCTAAATACTCCGTCACTGCCTTTGGTGTATCGGAGAAACGATTACACATCGACAAATAATACAAAGCCTCTAGCTGAACGGGTTGTAGCCCATGTTCAACCAGACAGGCTCTCGTCTCGTTACGGATCAAATTTCCGATCCGCTCAAGTAACTGATGGATAACTGTTATATTCATAACTTAATAGTATCGACTCAAAACAATATTGACAAGCTGAATAATACTCTGCTAAACCTATTATAGTATCGAGTCGATACAATAATAGAGGATTTAGCATGATGACTATCAAAAATACGATGCCTACGCTTTTAGCCCACACCCTTTCAGCTGTATTGTTTTTTAGCGCATCAAGCGTAATGGCACACTCAAACGGCATTAAAGCGCAAGCAGGCAATGCTAAAGACGCAGCGTTTGACATCGTTCACGCTAAGATCACCACACAAGGCGATCTTGCCACTTTTCATATTGCGGTGTCAGGTAAAGCTGGAACAGTAAAACCCACAGCGACAGGGAAACTTGCAGGTAGCGATGTGTTCTCTTATGTTTGGCCTACCACATTAAACCCAGCTGAAGTCGGCTTTGAAAAAGATGCAGGTATTTTGGCACTGGCGGTTACTGCCCATCCTGATTTTGATGACACACCGCTTTATGATGAAAACGGTGATGGCGATAAAACCAATGATGGGAATGTTTGGCATAGCCACTGGGTTGTATTAAAGCCAAATGATAAGTGTGGTAAAGGCTCATTGGGCGTTGTTGACATCCCTAAAGGTGAAAAACCTAAACTGCCAAAAACATGGCCTGGCTTACCACTGCTGATCGACAGCCCTGACTTTACACCTACATTTAGTGGCGATAGCGTAAACGTCACGGTAAAACTCGACAATATTACTGCGTTGAAACTGGCTAAATTTGATGGTGTGACTTCTGGCTTACGTGTTAACGAAAGTGCCCATGCCCCACTACTGTGTGTGAAAGATGTGTTTGATGTTGCATCTGGTGATTTAAGCCTACCGGGGATCGTAAATAAATAGGTTAACTCGCATTACTATTATGGCGTGTTCAAGAGTGAATAAGCACTGAACACGCCATGCTTACTGTATCAATTAACTCAACACTGGACTGAACTTCGTCCATCCCACCAGCAGTAAACAAGCAAAGAACGCCCACACTAATGCTGCTAATGATAGCGTCCAAACTAGCTCATATTTATAACTAAAGTAATAAACAGCGATGAGGTATGCCGCATACGGAATTAACGAATAAAGCCCAAATAATGCCGTCACACGCAAATCTGCCATAGTACGTTCTGTACCAACAATATAGTGGGCAATTAGCGCAAAAGTGGGAAATAACGGCACTAAGCCTGAGATATAAAAGCTCTTACTTTTAGAAAGTAATGCAATGAGTAAAACAGCAAAAGCCCCTAACAAGCATTTGAAAAATAACGCTACCATCGATGATCTTCCTTTATCAGATCGCAGTGATCACTCCTTAGATGGCAGCAATTTACCTTAAAATTCTAAACAAGAGTTAATAGTAAAGTGTTACACCTTATTAACTATTTAAATACGCTTTGCACGCAATGCCTGAGCAATACAATACTTAGCTACCAGCTTATGAAAAGGCTTAATGAACGCCATGTATAAACGTCCAGATCGTGTTTTTAAGTTCACCAATGTTGAAACCGCATATTCTCTTTCAGAAAGCTTTAATACGGATAACCACATGTCCATATTTTTCTCATAAGCTGCTGCAACTACCTCTGTTTCCGATACCGATTCAAATACAAGAAAACCAGCTTGTTTACCTGTGGCTATTTGCTCTTTTGGTAACGACACTTCCGTTGCGCCTGAAGAAAAACCTAGCCACCCCATGATCTTATTTCTTATTTTCATTGCAATAATCACAGGCTTAGGTAAATGGGCAAAAATAGCATAATACACATCAATGGCATTTAAGTTTTGTTGACTAATATTGACGGAAAAAGAATCACGGATAATAGCAGCCTTTTTCATTGCCTGAGATCCCTGCTGAATTTGGAAAGGTGATTTCTTTGATCATTGTAAGCTCTCCCTGATAAACGTATCTCTACATTAACAAATATTCCATTTCCAGATACTTGGGATAAGTGGTGCGAACGCACATTCCTAAATGATATTTACAATTAATCTACATCATCGTTTCTACACTATTTCCACCTTGGCTCTTTTATCCTGCTCTCACACTACAGTAAATTGTTTTTATCAAAGGATAACTATGTCAAAACTAACTTTATCAAGGCTATTACTGATCATTGGCTCAATCTTTTTTCTTGGCAGTATGGGGCTAACGTTAAGCCATATCGGCGATCCCCATTACCAAACACACAGCTGGTATCACTTCTTTCGAGAAGCGAGCAGTAACTTGATTTTATTAGCGATGGTTTACCTGATTTACTTTGGCTCAGCATCATGGAGAACGCCAACATCATGGAAAATCTTATGTGTGATTTTTGCTGCTTTCTTTTTACCGTATTGGATTGGTGCACCTTTTAATGATGCATTGAGTGCGCCGCATTTTCGTGCGGTCTTAACGCATATATTACAAACAGGATTAATGTACAGCTCTCTTTTTATTGCATATTCAGAATTTAAATAGTTGAGTTTTTGATGATGAACTTTTAGGAGCAAAAATATTAACCTAATTTTCTAACGCTTTAACTCATTATATAGAAACATCCTGTTCATAAAAGCATATAAAGTGAAGCTGTCGTTGCCATTAATGAACAGGATTTCACCAATATTAAATAATAATTAAAAACAAAAATATTAAGCTGTAAATATCAATCACCTGTTCAGCTTTCATTAATTAAAACACTGTTTAATTTGGCTTTTAATATTTCATGGTTATTCCAAGGTCAGCTTTCATTAATTAAAACACTGTTTAATTTGGCTTTTAATATTTCATGGTTATTCCAAGG
>NZ_SSMG01000466.1 GCF_009873615.1 Photobacterium lucens | reverse complement strand
TATTTACACTCACCACATTCTGCAGTGTAAAGTGGGATAACGTGGTCACCAACTTCTAGACCAGTTACACCTTCACCTACCATTTCAACAATACCGCCGCCTTCGTGGCCAAGGATTGCAGGGAAGATACCTTCTGGATCGTCGCCTGATAGAGTGAATGCGTCAGTGTGACATACGCCAGTAGCAATGATGCGAACTAACACTTCACCTTTACGAGGAAGCATTACATCAACTTCTTCGATTGATAGTGGTTGGTTTGGACCCCATGCAACAGCTGCTTTTGATTTAATAAATTTGTCAGTCATTATTTTTCTCTTCTAATTTTTGCTACGTCGTTTTATATCTGCGTAGTGATTAATTTGGTGGAATCGAAAATTTCTCTCTCTCGATTCGATGAAGACTATTGTATTTATTTCTGGATAAATGATAATTGGGTTAAGTTGCAAATAACTTTTACCTAGCGGTAATAATGTTTGTTGGTATCAAAATGTAGGTAAGTAAGATGTTCCAATGGGAAGGCGTGACTGAGTTTGTTGCGGTAGCTGAGACAGAAAGCTTTACAGCAGCATCGAAACGATTAGGTATTTCAACGGCGCAAGTGAGTCGACAAGTCAGTGCGCTAGAAAATCGATTGAATACAAAACTGTTCTACCGTACGACTAGAAAGGTATCGTTGACGGAAGAAGGCAGTGTGTATTACCAACATTGTCGTCAGGTATTAGATGGTTTAGAAGAAGCAGAGCGTGCCCTGAGTAACTTACGTGGTACGCCTCAAGGCTTAATAAAGTTAACGGCACCTGTGACGTACGGCGAAAAATACATCATGCCGTTGGTGAACGACTTCATGCTGCAATACCCAGAGCTTGAAGTGAATATTGATTTAACCAACCGCCAGGTCGATCTCGTTGAAGGTAGCTTTGACTTGGCGATCCGTCTTGGTCGTTTAACCAGTTCATCTATGATGGCTAAGCGCTTAACCACACGTACTATGTATGTATGTGCTTCGCCTGCGTACTTAGCCAAATTTGGTGTACCGCATTCGCTATCTGAATTACGCCATCATAATTGTTTGATTGGTAACCTCGACCATTGGCGTTTTCAAGAATCAGGTAAAGAAAAGAGTGTGCGTGTTACGGGTAATTTAAACTGTAATAGTGGTTATGGCTTACGTGATGCGGTACTCAAAGGGATCGGTATTGCGCAATTACCTGACTATTATATTGATAAAGACTTAGACTCTGGTGCGATTGTGCCGATCTTGACGAATTACCAAGAGCCAGAAGAAGGTATTTGGGCGTTATATCCACATAACCGTCACTTATCACCAAAGGTACGTATGCTGGTAGACTTCTTAGCAGAAGAGTTACCTAAAATTAGTCATTATGACGTCTAAGCTGAACAGTAAACGTAATCGAAAGTATAAGTAATGACGATTCAAATAGAGCACAATGACGAATTCTTTATGCGTCGTGCAATGGAATTAGCCACTAAAGCTGAAGAAGAAGGCGAAGTGCCTGTTGGGGCGGTGGTTGTTCATAATGGTCAGGTTGTCGGTGAAGGCTGGAACCGATCGATTGGACAACATGATGCAACCGCCCATGCTGAGATCATGGCATTACGCCAAGCGGGTAAAGTGCTAGAAAACTACCGCTTATTAGATACTACCGTATATGTCACTTTAGAACCTTGCCCTATGTGTGCAGGTGCTATGGTACATAGCCGAGTAGGGAAAGTGGTGTATGGCGCAGACGATCTAAAAACAGGCGCTGCAGGTAGTACTATGAACTTACTCAGTTATGAAGGTGTGAATCATCATGTTGGGTTAGTGTCAGGCGTCTTAGCTGATGAATGTCGAGCACAACTGCAAGCGTTTTTTAAACGTCGTCGAGCAGAAAAAAAAGCGGCGAAGCAATTAGCTAAACAGCAAGCTGAAAATAATGACTCAATTGAGTAAGCCGCTCTAATCTAGATAAAGAAAAGCTCAGATTCAATCTGAGCTTTTTTGTGTCTTTATTCTGAGGTTGTGGTTTCAACTGCACCGGAGGTTGTAGATTTGGCTGTTGAGACTTGCTTTGATGTCTGTGCCGCTGCTGATGGTTTAGATTGTTGGGTAATCGGTGCGGTGATGGTTTGTAAGCCATCTACAATCTCTACATCGTCACTATCATGGGCATTACTATGGGTTTGTTCAAAACCAATGATGCTTTGATAGTAACGACGAATACCTTCAACATAGTTCACCGCTTCCGTACCACGAGCATAACCATAACGGGTTTGGGTGTAATACTTACGCTGCTGTAATAATGGTAAGCGCTGTTTAACATCAGCCCATGTATCCGGGTTGCCATTTTGCGCTTTAGTTAAGCGACGGGCATCCATCATATGTCCAAAGCCAATATTATAAGAGGCAAGGGCAAACCACACTTTCTCATGGCTATTGATACTGTCAGGAACACGAGCGATCATCTTACGCAAATACTCTGTACCACCTCGGATACTTTGCTCTGGATCTAAACGATCAGTTACGCCAACAGATTTCGCTGTTGGATTAGTGAGCATCATCATGCCGCGAACCCCTGTTGGAGATACCGCTTGTGGGTTCCAGTGAGATTCTTGATACGCTAATGCTGCAATTAAACGCCAGTCAAACTCATTGGCATACTTCTTAAATAGCCCTTGCCACTTAGGTAGTTTGTCATCTAATGCGCGTAAGAAGGCACGGGTATCAACGTAGTCAAATTGCTCTACATGACCAAAGTATTTTTCTTCTAATTGCGCTAACTCACCGGTTTGCTTTAAATGACCAAAAAACTCGATCAATAACGCATACAGGCTATCGTTGTTGCTGTCTTTAACAAACCAGCTAATTGGTTCATCTTCTGTAAGCTCAAGTGCAATGGCAATTTCTGGGTGAGTACGTTGCAATAGTGCAACATCGACAGAATCTGCAACCGTGTAATCAAGCTCACCATTGGCCACTTTACGGAGTAGATCGTCAATATCGGTTTCTTTGATCGATTGCCAAGTCAGATTGGGGTATTTCTTTTTCAGCTCTTCCAATTGACGTTCATGACTAGAGCTTGCGACGACCGCTAAAGAACGGTGAGTGTTAGCGAGCTCTTCTAGATCACGGGGACGACGTTTGCCTTTTTTATACACCACCACTTGGCTCGCGTAATAATAAGCAGGCGCTGGGTGGAAGCCATCAAGACGTTGAGGCGTTACGGTTAAGCCCGCAGCCACAATATCGACATCACCGTTTTTAAGTGCAGGGAATAAGCCTGATAGGGTAAACATGGTTTGCATTTCCAGTTTTACACCTAATTCTTTGGCAAAACGCTGTGCTAGCTCGTAATCAAGCCCGGTTGGGCCATCTGCACCAATATAATAGGACAGTTGATTGTTTAATGTCCCTACACGTAATACACCGCTTTCGCGAATGCGCTCTAAAGCATCTTGTGGTTTATCTTGCCACTGGCAACCACTTAACAGCAGAGTAAACATCAGCGATATAACTAAACGGTACATCTTGGTAAGAGAGTGGAGATATATCAACAACACAGACCTATTCTAAAAATGAGCTGCCATTTATATCAAAGAGGAAGAAACCGGAAAAGCCGAACCGGAAACTTGAGTGTGATAATTCATGGATTGATACAAAAAAACGAACATCAATTGATTTATCGGTTACTTTTTGCTCAAAAAATCATGTTAATGTCAAAATTACTGATAATTTGCTGATGATTGAAAAAAAAACACGCAAACGGTTGCGTCAGGTGTTACGTCACAAAAAAAAATCCCTTATACTGCGCAGGTGCTAAAGCTTTAACTCGGTGAATGAGTTAAAAACAGGGATGAGTAAGAGGTGACATTGACGTAATTCAGCCAACATTTGTTGGGGATTAGGCCAATATCACTTTTCTTTAACTGCTAATCGAGAGACGTTTGCACATGGAAATTTTGCGTGGTTCACCCGCTCTGTCTGAGTTTCGCGTTAATAAGCTACTAGAGCGTTGTCGTGAATTCGATCTGCCTGTGTCAGGTATTTATGCTGAGTTTATGCACTTTGCTGATGTATCTGCTGCCCTTACTGCTGATGAGCATAGCAAACTAGCGAGTCTTCTTACTTACGGTCCAACGATTGCAGAGCATGAGCCATGCGGTACGTTGTTACTGGTTACACCTCGTCCAGGAACTATTTCTCCTTGGTCTTCAAAATCGACTGATATTGCACGTAACTGTGGCTTACAAAGCATTAAACGTCTTGAGCGTGGTACGGCATATTACATCCAATCAAGCAGTGCACTTTCTGCCGCACAATTAGAGCAAGTTAAAGCCTTAATTCATGACCGAATGATGGAAGTGGTCGTGGATCAATTTGAATCGGCTGTTGCTTTATTTAAGCAAGCAGAGCCAGCGCCTGTGAAAAGTGTTGATATTCTTGCTGGTGGCCGTAAAGCCCTTGAAGATGCCAATATCACTCTTGGTTTAGCATTAGCAGAAGATGAAATTGACTACTTAGTAGAAAACTTCACTAAGCTTGGCCGTAATCCAAATGACATTGAATTAATGATGTTTGCCCAAGCGAACTCTGAGCACTGTCGTCATAAAATCTTTAATGCAGATTGGACAATTGACGGTGTTGCGCAAGAAAAATCATTGTTCAAGATGATCAAAAACACCTACGAGAAAAACCATGACTACGTATTGTCAGCATACAAAGACAATGCAGCAGTAATGGAAGGCTCTAAAGTAGGGCGTTTCTTCCCAGATCCTGACTCTCGTCAATACAACTACCACCATGAAGATACCCATATCTTAATGAAGGTGGAAACTCACAACCACCCAACTGCCATTTCGCCATGGCCGGGCGCATCAACAGGCTCTGGTGGTGAGATCCGTGATGAAGGCGCAACGGGTATTGGCGGTAAACCAAAAGCAGGTTTAGTTGGTTTTACGGTATCTAACCTAAAAGTACCGGGCTTTGAGCAGCCTTGGGAAACCGATTTTGGTAAGCCTGAGCGTATTGTAACTGCACTTGATATCATGCTTGAAGGTCCACTTGGTGGCGCGGCATTTAATAATGAGTTTGGTCGTCCAAACCTATTAGGCTACTTCCGTACTTACGAAGAAAAAGTGACTTCTCATGCAGGTGAAGAGATCCGTGGTTACCATAAGCCGATCATGATCGCTGGTGGTATGGGTAATATTCGTGCGGAACACGTACAGAAAAAAGAAATTCCAGTTGGCGCGAAGCTAATCGTGTTGGGTGGTCCTGCAATGAATATCGGTCTTGGTGGTGGTGCTGCATCATCAATGGCATCGGGTCAATCGGCAGAAGATTTAGATTTTGCTTCTGTACAGCGTGAAAACCCAGAAATGGAGCGTCGCTGTCAGGAAGTGATCGACCGTTGTTGGCAAATGGGTGACGCCAACCCAATCGCCTTTATTCACGATGTAGGTGCGGGCGGTATTTCAAACGCATTACCTGAGCTTGTTGATGATGGTGAGCGTGGCGGTAAATTCCAATTACGTGATGTGCCGAACGATGAACCAGGTATGAGCCCACTAGAGATTTGGTGTAACGAGTCTCAAGAGCGTTATGTATTAGCGGTAGCCGCTGAGAACATGGCTGCGTTTGACGCAATTTGTAAGCGTGAGCGTGCACCGTATGCGGTTGTAGGTGAAGCAACAGAAGAGCGTCACTTAACCCTAGAAGATAGTCATTTCGACAATACGCCAATTGATATGCCTATGGATATCTTATTGGGTAAAGCGCCGAAGATGCACCGTGATGTGAAATCACAAAAAGTTGAAGGTCAGGCTATTGATCGTAGTGGCATTGATCTAGCTGAAGCAACCCAACGTATCCTACGCTTGCCAGCTGTTGCTGAGAAAACCTTCCTTATTACTATTGGCGATCGCACGGTAACAGGTTTAGTTGCACGTGATCAGATGGTCGGCCCTTGGCAGGTACCTGTTGCTAACTGTGCGGTTACAGCAGCAAGTTATGACAGCTACCACGGTGAAGCAATGGCAATGGGTGAGCGTACACCTGTAGCACTGCTTGATTTTGGCGCTTCGGCTCGTCTAGCGGTAGGCGAGGCGGTAACGAATATTGCCTGTAGTGATATTGGTGATATGAAGCGTATTAACCTATCTGCTAACTGGATGTCACCAGCAGGTCACCCAGGTGAAGATGCCGGTTTATATGAAGCGGTGAAAGCTGTTGGTGAAGAGCTATGTCCTGCGCTTGGTTTGACAATTCCAGTTGGTAAAGACTCAATGTCAATGAAGACCAAATGGCAACAAGACGGTGAAGAGAAAGAAGTGACGTCCCCATTGTCGCTGATCATCACTGCATTTGGTCGTGTTGAAGATGTTCGTAAAACTGTGACACCTCAGCTGCGCACAGATAAAGGTGATACAAGCCTGTTATTAGTTGATTTAGGGTGTGGTAAAAACCGTCTAGGTGCAACGGCACTGGCGCAAGTTTACAAACAACTTGGTGATAAGCCAGCTGACGTTGATAGCCCTGAATTACTAAAAGGCTTCTTCTACGCAATGCAATCTCTGGTACGTGATGAAAAACTACTGGCGTACCACGATCGTGGTGATGGTGGTCTTTATGTAACACTAGCTGAAATGGCATTTGCAGGTCACACGGGTGTTGAAGTTGATATCAATACAAGCGGTGAAGATGCCATTGATGATGTGCTAGCAAGCCTATTTAATGAAGAGTTAGGTGCTGTTATTCAAGTTCGTACTGATGATCTTGATTTGGTTCAATCGGTATTGGCTGCGAATGGTCTTGAAGCATGTAGTCATGTAATTGGTACTGTAGTTGAAGAAGATGTGGTTCGTATCTGGAATGGTAACGATTTAGTACTAGAGCAAAACCGTACCGAACTTCGTGCTGTATGGGCTGAAACTACTTACCAAATGCAAGCGATGCGTGATAACCCAGCGGGTGCATTACAAGAGTTTGAAGCGAAGAAAGATACCCAAGATCCAGGTCTAAATGTGAAGCTAACATTTGATATTAATGAAGATGTCGCGGCTCCATTTATTGCTCCTGCTATTAACCTTGGCGCGAAACCACAAATGGCGATTTTACGTGAGCAAGGGGTTAACTCTCACGTTGAAATGGCGGCAGCATTTGACCGTGCCGGCTTTGATGCGAAAGATGTTCACATGAGTGACATTCTAGCGGGTAACGTGAAACTTGATGGTTTCAACGGTTTAGTTGCATGTGGTGGTTTCTCATACGGTGACGTATTAGGTGCAGGTGAAGGTTGGGCGAAATCAATCCTGTTTAACAACATGGCACGTGATCAGTTTGAAGCTTTCTTTAATCGTAACGATACCTTAGCGTTAGGTGTGTGTAACGGTTGTCAGATGATGTCTAACCTACGCGACTTAATTCCAGGTGCAGATTTATGGCCGCGTTTCGTACGCAATGAATCAGAGCGTTTTGAAGCGCGCTTTAGCTTAGTGGAAGTACAACAAAGCCCATCATTATTCTTTAATGAAATGGTTGGCTCTCACATGCCAATTGCGGTATCTCACGGTGAAGGTCGTGTTGAAGTACGTAATGCTGAGCACCTAGCGGCACTTGAGCAAGCAGATACAGTCGCACTTCGTTACATCGATAACTACGGCAAACTAACAGAGCAATACCCAGCGAACCCGAATGGTTCACCAAACGGTATTACTGGTGTAACCACCACTGATGGTCGTGTAACGATTATGATGCCGCACCCTGAGCGTGTATTTAGAACCGTTGCAAACTCATGGCATCCAGATGACTGGAGTGAAAATAGCCCATGGATGCGTATGTTTAGAAACGCACGTGTTAATATTGGCTAAAGATACATTTGCTTAAAATAATGATACCGCCCGAAAGGGCGGTTTTTTGTTCTATTTGAGTGATTATTCGATGTTTGTTTCCATTGTTGATAATAATCACATTAAAAAATGAAAAGGGAGGGTTATAATTGCGAAAATAGGATGTAATGGAAATACTATTTCCCAAAAGGAATGATTAATGGGGCAGGATATACCCACACCAATGCGTTTACGTATTGCATCGAAAATACTGGCGTTGCTTGTTGCATTAAGTCTTTTTCGTCAGGCAAATTTATTTGAACATTTCTTTAGTGACTCACCGATCGCTATCGTACCCGACATTATTCTTTGTCTTGTTTTCATTTCTGGTCTCCTTGCTTGCATTGGATTATTCAAGGAAGCGAAATGGGGTTTTTTCCCATTGTATTTTTATATTCCAGCGACAACGATGTTTTTAAAACTTAGTTTTATTCCTTATCTTCCTGATTTAGTGCCGATTACATATCGTGGACATACTATCTTAGCGATAAATAGCTTAGTGCTGATTTATTCTGTTTTTTTATTATTACGACGAATGGATAGAAACCTGATATACGAAGTTTAAATAGACTTAAATTTAGTTATGGGATCTGTAATAATGAGTGCAATTAAATCAGTTGGTTGAAAGTAATTACATTACTTCTGCTATGTAAAGGATGATGATGATGAAAAAGATTGAAGCCATTATTAAGCCATTTAAGCTTGATGACGTGCGCGAGGCACTAGCGGAAGTGGGTATTACTGGCATGACCGTTTCTGAAGTCAAAGGATTTGGACGTCAGAAAGGGCATACCGAGTTGTATCGCGGTGCTGAATACATGGTTGATTTTCTACCTAAAGTAAAAATTGAGATTGTTGTGTGTGATGAAGTAGCAGAGCAATGTATTGATACAATCGTAGAAACCGCGCAAACAGGTAAGATCGGTGATGGTAAGATCTTTATGTTTGATATTGAGCGAGTAGTACGTATTCGTACTGGTGAAGAAGACGAAGACGCGATTTAATACCGTTAATGAGATTTAAAAAAGAGGCCTTACAATTGTAAGGCCTCTTTTTATTTATGTATGACCAACCTTGTTAGTTCACATCAGGCATAACAGGGTTATAACGACCTGGCTTGTAATTCATCGCAAGCACAAGGTTTAGCATTACAGCACCGAGAATAGATAACAGTAAAATAGTTGGACTGACAAAGAAGAAAGACGCCACTAAGATACTAATATCAATCGACATTTGGATTTTACCTGCTGAAATCCCAAATTTGTCCTGAATAAACAGTACCAGTACATTGAAGCCGCCCAAACTGGTGTGATGACGAAATAAGATCAGCATACCTAATCCCATCAATAAGCCACCAATGACAGCGCAATAAACCGGATTTAGCCAGCTGATTGTGAGCACATAATGCATGTTATCAACCATCAGTGAGACAAGCGCACCAGAGAGAATGCTGGTGATAGCAAAGCTTCGTCCCATTCTAAACCATGCCATGAGGTAAAACGGACAGTTCATCAAAAAGTACAGCTTACCAAAAGAGATATCGACAAAATGGGCAAGTAATAACGCAAGGCCGGTAGTGCCTCCCGTTAAAAGCTGACTTTGCTGAAGGAAAAAGATGCCCTGCGCGACAATGAATGTCCCTGTTAAAATCGCAATGAGATTTTCGTGCAGAGGGTGTTTACTACTACTCAATCCGGATACTCCTTGTAAATAATGGCGCAATAGTAAAAGTTAATAAGAATTTATAAAAGTAGCCAACTGAAATACATAACTATGGGTTGTAATCTATTGTTTACATTTTTGTAAATGACTTTGTTTTAAAAAAGCTTGCCTTATTGATAAATTAAAAATCGATTTGTTCAGGTTTTTTGGCATGAAAGAAATTCATGGCGGAATGAAAATAAACTGACATATTCATGAAGAAAAAAATCAATTAGGGCTACCTGATTTAGATCAATTTCGGTAAGATAGCGATAATTAACAAGCAAGACGAAAACGTTTGCGTCCGCGTGGCGCCTAGCATTGCGATTTTTCAGTTTTTGCTCAAAATGGTATTTAAATTAGCTGAATCAGGAGATACACATGCTAAAGCGCGATATGAATATTGCTGATTATGATGCGGAACTATTTGCGGCGATTCAAGAAGAGACAGCTCGTCAGGAAGAACACATCGAGTTAATCGCTTCTGAAAACTACACTAGCCCGCGCGTGATGGAAGCTCAGGGTTCTCAGCTAACAAACAAGTATGCTGAAGGTTACCCAGGTAAGCGTTACTACGGCGGTTGTGAGTTTGTTGATAAAGCAGAGCAGCTTGCTATTGATCGTGCTTGCCAACTGTTTGGTGCAGAATACGCGAACGTTCAGCCACACTCTGGCTCACAAGCAAACAACGCAGTTTACATGGCACTGTTAAATGCTGGCGATACTGTATTAGGTATGAGCCTTGCGCACGGTGGTCACTTAACGCACGGTTCACCAGTAAACTTCTCAGGTAAGCTATACAATATCATTCCTTACGGTATCGATGAGAACGGTCAAATCGATTACGCAGAAGTAGAAGCGCTGGCGCTTGAGCACAAGCCAAAGATGATCATCGGTGGTTTTTCTGCTTACTCTCAAGTTGTTGACTGGAAACGCATGCGTGAAATCGCAGACAAAGTAGGCGCGTACTTCTTTGTTGATATGGCACACGTAGCTGGTCTTATTGCTGCAGGTGTTTACCCGAACCCAGTACCGCATGCACACGTTGTGACAACAACAACACACAAAACACTAGCAGGTCCTCGTGGTGGTTTGATCCTTTCTAACGAAGGTGAAGATCTTTACAAGAAACTGAACTCTGCTGTATTCCCTGGTGGTCAAGGCGGTCCTCTAATGCACGTTATTGCTGCAAAAGCGGTAGCATTTAAAGAAGCAATGGAGCCAGAGTTTAAAGAATACCAAGCTCGTGTTGTTGAAAACGCGAAAGTAATGGTTGGTGAGTTTATCGAGCGTGGTTACAAGATCGTATCTGGTAGCACAGAAAACCACCTATTCCTTGTTGATTTGATCGACAAAGACATTACAGGTAAAGAGGCAGATGCTGCACTAGGTGCCGCTAACATCACTGTTAACAAAAACAGTGTACCAAATGATCCACGTAGCCCATTCGTAACCTCGGGTATCCGTGTAGGTACACCATCAATCACTCGCCGTGGCTTTACTGCAGAAGATGCACGTCAGCTAGCGGGTTGGATGTGTGATGTATTAGATAACATCGATAATGAAACTGTTATTGCTGAAACAAAAGCAAAAGTTCTTGATATTTGTAAGCGTCTACCTGTTTACGCGTAATACAAATTGAGAATCTAATGGCATAATCTCTGTGTTATGGCGATAAAGGCTTACTCTTAGAGTAAGCCTTTTTTAATATTTGCAGATTTTAAGTTACGCACAATAAACCAACTATTAATTGCTTTTTAAGCAGAATTCGTAGAAAAAAAGGGCGAATATTCTCGTTAACGGTTTGAAATAGGTTACACTGAACCGATTGAATGTAGGAGGCTAAATGCATTGTCCTTTTTGCGGTGCGAATGACACCAAAGTAATCGATTCTCGATTGGTTGCAGATGGCCACCAAGTGCGCCGACGCCGCCAATGTTTAGCTTGTAATGAACGTTATACTACGTTTGAAACTGCCGAATTAGTGATGCCTCGCGTGGTAAAAACTAACGGTAATCGCGATCCTTTTAATGAAGAAAAACTTCGCGGTGGTATTCAACGCGCATTAGAAAAGCGTCCAGTTAGTACTGATGATATTGAGCGTGCAATCAACAATATTAAATCGTGTTTGCGTGCGACAGGAGAGCGCGAAGTGCCTTCTGAGATGATCGGTAATTTAGTGATGGAAGCATTAAAAGAGCTCGATAAGGTCGCTTATATCCGTTTTGCTTCGGTTTATCGCAGTTTTGAAGATATTCGAGAGTTTGGTGAAGAGATCGCCAAACTTGAGCGTTAAGTGTCATTGTGATGTTTACCAGTCTTGATACACGCTTGATGCTGCATGCCATCCACCTAGCAAAACGTGGTCGTTTTACTACAGCTCCTAATCCCAATGTTGGCTGTGTGATTGCTCGTGGCGAAGAAATTGTCGGTGAAGGATTTCACTACCGTGCTGGTGAACCCCATGCTGAAGTGTTTGCTTTAAAACAAGCGGGTGAATTGGCAAAAGGGGCAACGGCTTACGTGACGCTTGAGCCTTGCTCTCACTACGGACGAACACCACCTTGTGCTGAAGCCTTGATTAAATCAGGGATCAGTAAAGTGATTTGTGCCATGGTTGATCCTAATCCTATGGTTGCAGGTCGCGGTGTGGAGATGCTGCAAAAGGCAGGCATTGATGTTCAAGTAGGGCTACTGAACGAAGAAGCTCAAGCGTTAAATATGGGCTTTATTAAATCAATGACCAAGAAGATGCCCTTTGTTGAGCTGAAATTGGCATCGAGCCTTGATGGTAAAACCGCGCTAGCCAATGGTGAAAGCAAATGGATCACAGGCCCTTGTGCTCGTGCTGATGTACAGCGTCACCGAGCACAAGCTGGCGCGATTTTATCGACTAGTGCGACAGTGATTGCTGATGATCCATCGCTTAATGTGCGTTGGTCTGAGTTGGGTGAGCAGGTACAAGCACAGTACGCTCAAGAAGATGTTCGTCAGCCGACTCGGGTGATCATCGACAGTCAAAATCGTTTAACTCCGGCATATCAATTGTTTCATCTTCCGGGGAAAACGATTTTAGCTCGTACCGAAAAAGGTGATGAAGACTGGCCAGAATCAGTATCACAATGGGTTGTACCTACCCGTCAAGATAGTCAGCAGATTGATTTGACCGAACTGATGCGACAGCTAGCTGAAGCTGGTATTAACCATATTTGGGTTGAAGCAGGTGCAGGACTTGCCGGCGGCTTACTTGATGCACAACTTGTAGATAGTCTTATTTTGTATCAAGCGCCTAAACTCATGGGCGCTGATAGCCGGAGTTTAATGAATTTACCAACACTCACGGCGATGGATCAGGTTATCTATCTTAATATTACTGATGTACGTATGGTTGATTGTGATTTGAAAATTACTGCAACCATTAAACGTAGTTAATTTATAGAACAAAAATTCAAGGATTTACCATGTTCACCGGGATTATTGAAGCGACTGGAACTATCACAGCATTAACACCAAAAGGTGCTGATATCTCTGTGACGGTAGATTCTGGCAAGCTTGATCTAGCAGATGTAAAGCTAGGTGATAGTATCGCAACTAATGGTGTGTGCTTAACGGTTGTAGCACTAACAGGCAAAGGTTATGTTGCTGATCTGTCATTAGAAACATTAAAACGTACTGCATTTGCGACTTACCAAGCAGGGCAAGTGGTGAATTTAGAAAAAGCCATGTTGCCAACAACACGTTTTGGCGGTCACATGGTGTCAGGTCACGTTGATGCTGTGGCAGAAATTATTGAGCGTCACCAAATCGGTCGTGCGATTGAGTTTTGGGTAAAAGCGCCTGCACATCTTGCGAAATACATTTCAGAAAAAGGCTCGGTTGCGGTAGATGGTATTAGCCTAACGGTGAATGAGATCAATGGTGATGAATTCAAACTAACTATTGTTCCGCATACTGCATTAGAAACGACGATGGATGCATTTAAACCAGGTCGTAAAATTAACCTTGAGGTTGATGTAATTGCCCGTTACCTAGAGCGTTTAATGTTAGGTGATAAGGCTGCTGATAAAAAATCACAAGTCACCATGGATTTATTAGCAAGAAGCGGTTTTCTTGGCTAAATAAGAGATTGTTAGCTAATTAGCTAAGGTACATAAGTATTTAAGGGTAGTGTTATGGCTTTAAGCAGCGCAAAAGAAATTATTGATGATATTCGTCAGGGCAAAATGGTTATTCTGATGGATGATGAAGATCGTGAAAATGAAGGCGATCTTATTATTGCATCTGAGAAAATCACGCCTGAAGCCATTAACTTTATGGCAACTCATGGTCGTGGTTTGATTTGCTTAACATTAAGTAAAGCGCGTTGCCAAAAATTGAATCTACCTTTAATGGTTCAAGACAACACAGAGCAGTTTGGTACGCCTTTCACCATTTCTATCGAAGCGGCTGAAGGGGTAACAACGGGTATTTCTGCAGCGGATCGTTCTCGTACAGTACAAGCTGCGGTTGCACCTAACGCAACAGCGGCTGACATTGTAATGCCAGGTCATATCTTTCCTCTAATGGCACAAGAAGGTGGCGTATTAACTCGTGCAGGTCACACTGAAGCGGGTTGTGATGTGGCACGTTTAGCAGGCCTTGAGCCATCAAGTGTGATTGTTGAGATCCTAAATGAAGACGGCACTATGGCGCGTCGTCCTCAGCTTGAAGTATTTGCGGAAAAGCATGGTTTGAAATTAGGTACCATTGCTGATCTGATTGAATACCGTAATAACCATGAAACTACGATTGAGCGTGTGGCTGAGTGCCGTTTACCAACCGAGTTCGGTGAGTTTGAGATGATCACTTACCGCGACAAGATTGATAACGAAGTACACTACGCACTGCGTAAAGGTGATATTAAAGAAGGTGATGAAACGCTAGTACGTGTTCACCTACAAGACACTTTTAAAGATATTCTGCAATCAGGTGCAACCCAGTGGACGCTGCCTGCTGCGATGAAACGTATCAGTGAAGAAAACGGTGTGTTGGTGGTGCTAAGTAAGCAAGAATCAACTGAGTCGATCATTCACAAAGTGAAAAATATTGCCGCTGAAGAAGCCGGTCAACCTAAGGTGAAAGTGACGAAGAAAGATCCTTCTCGCCAAGTGGGGGTCGGCTCTCAAATTCTGTCTGATTTGGGCGTGAGCAAAATGCGCTTATTATCATCAAGCACTCAACGTTATCATTCGCTCTCAGGCTTCGGTTTAGAAGTTGTTGAGTACATTTGTGATTAAACTCACCGAAAGCAAGTGATAAAATAAACCATTCTCGGCGGTAATTACCTTGTCTTATTCTGGGTAATTATCGCTTTTAAGTACTGTTTATTGGTCGTATCAAGGACAGATAAGCAATAAATATTAACAAATATGTTGAAACCGACGGTTGTCCGTAGCAGAGATATTGCAAAGTGTGGTAGACTCCCGCGGTTTCTCAAACCGGAAAGACATAGTCACAGGAAGGCCCATGAAGGTAATTGAAGGCGCCATCGCGGCACCAAACGCAAAAGTTGCTATCGTAATTGCACGCTTCAACAGCTTTATTAACGAAAGCTTACTTTCAGGTGCACTAGATGCGCTGAAACGTCAAGGACAAGTTAGCGAAGACAACATCACTGTTGTTCGTTGTCCTGGCGCTTACGAGCTACCACTAGTTGCTCAACAGATCGCTAAAAGCGATCGTTACGATGCTATCGTTGCTCTAGGCTCAGTTATTCGTGGTGGTACACCACACTTCGATTATGTTGCCGGTGAGTGTAATAAAGGTCTAGCACAAGTTGCACTTGAGTATAATACTCCAGTTGCATTTGGTGTGCTGACTGTAGATTCTATTGAACAAGCCATTGAGCGTGCCGGTACCAAGGCTGGTAATAAAGGGGCAGAGGCTGCACTAAGCGCGCTCGAAATGGTTAATGTCCTGTCCCAAATCGAATCCTAATAATGGGGGTTACTGTGAAACCAGCCGCACGTCGTAATGCACGTCAGTTTGCTGTACAAGCTATTTACTCTTGGCAACTTACTAAAGGTAATGTTGCTGATATCGAACAACATTTTCTTTCTGGCGACAAGTTTGAAGAAGAAGAACATCAAGCTGATGCGCCAGTACTAGCTGCACCACATACTGATGTTAGCTACTTCCGTGATCTGTTCACAGGCGTAGTACTAAGCCACCAAGAACTTGATAGCAAGATGCGTCCATACTTGTCTCGTCCTCTACAGGATCTAGACCAAATGGAACTAGCACTACTTCGTCTTGCAATGTACGAAATGGTTAAACGTGAAGACGTACCATTTAAAGTTGTTATCAACGAAGCAATCGAACTAGCTAAGCTATTCGGTGCTGAAGATAGCCACAAGTTCGTAAATGGTGTACTTGATAAAGCTGCACCAACACTTCGTAAAGAAAAGTAATTTTCTGAAGTACGAGAGTAGATAAAAGAAGTCAGCATTGCTGGCTTTTTTTTTATCTACTTTTGTTTATTTTATCGTGACAACAAACTCACCTTAAAAGTGAGTGGGAATGGATGAGTAAAGCGATAATGGCAACAGGTGAATTTGATTTAATTGGGCGCTATTTCGAGCATCAGAAGATCAACCGTCCGGATGTTGACCTTGCGATTGGTGATGATTGTGCGTTACTGCGTGTGCCCGATGGATATCAGTTAGCGATCAGTACCGATTCGCTGGTGGCGGGCACGCATTTTCTTGAAGATGCCGATCCTAAGCTGGTGGCACATAAAGCCTTAGCTTCAAATTTAAGTGATTTAGCTGCTATGGGCGCAACCCCTGCTTGGGTGTCTTTGGCGCTAACCTTACCATCGTTTGATGAACAATGGCTCAGTGCGTTTTGTGACGGCTTTTTCCAATTAGCAGAGCAATATAATGTGCAGTTAATTGGCGGTGATACCACTAAAGGGCCACTCAGTATTACATTAACCGTGCAAGGTTTTGTACCTGTGGGGCAAGCATTAACTCGTAGTGGTGCAAGACCAACAGATGCAATATATGTTACCGGTCAATTAGGTGATAGTGCTGCAGGTTTAGCGTTATTATTAAAAGATAAACAGTGTGATAATACAGTATTGTCACAAGCATTAATGACGCGTCATTTTATGACTGTGCCGCAAGTTGAAGCGGGCACATTACTGCGCGGTAAAGCATCGGCAGCATTAGATATTTCAGATGGTCTTATCGCTGATCTTGGTCATATTTTAAAACGCTCTAATGTTGGTGCTGCAATTTATACAGAAGCACTACCAATATCTGCTGAGCTTGCTGCGTTTTGTGAAACACCTGAGCAAGCACAACAGATGGCGCTGAGCAGTGGTGAAGAGTATCAATTGTGCTTTACTGTGCCAGTAGAGCAGTGTGATGACGTTGAAGCATTAATGGCGAAACAAGGTATTCAGATCTCTCGAATTGGTCAATTAACCGAGAATAAAGGCATTGTACTGCTTAATAATGGTGAGCCAGTTAATTGGCAATTATCCGGTTGGGATCATTTCGAGAGCGAAAGTAAATAAGGTATAGAACGTGTCAACCAATCCTAAAGATTTATTAAAAATGAGTAACCCGTGGCACTTATTAGCGACAGGGTTTGGTAGCGGTTTAGCGAAATATGTGCCGGGTACAATGGGGACATTAGCTGCAATCCCGTTCTACCTGTTGTTAGCCCAATTGCCTTTTGGTTGGTACTTAGTCGCTGTGCTTGTTGCTGCATTAATTGGCGTGAAAATTTGTACCATTACTTCTGGTGACATGAAGGTACACGATCACGGCAGTATCGTATGGGATGAGTTTGTTGGCTTTTGGATCACTATGGCAATAGCTCCTACAGTAAGTTGGCAATGGGTATTAACTGGTTTTATCCTATTCCGTTTCTTCGACATGGTAAAACCTTGGCCTATCAGTTGGTTAGATAAGCATGTCAAAGGCGGCTTTGGGATCATGGTCGATGACATTCTTGCAGGTTTCATGGCAATGATTGCTTTATGGGTCGTAGGCTATTGGCTTGGTTTTTAATAACTGACTTCTTGAGTATTAAGTTTTTCGAAGAATAGTTTTTTAGTTGTTTTTATTCTGTAAATGGATATAGCTTAATTCTTTTGCTATCTATTATTGTTCTCAAATAGTTGATTGTAGATAAAAATAAAAAAGGCATGTTCTAAATGAACATGCCTTTATTGCTTTTTAACTTATGATCTTATTGTTTGATCACTTTCACTTTGTACACGCCATCAATGTTGTAAACACCGTGGATATCTGTTTCAAAGCCTGGGAAGTGATTACCAATTTCACATAGCATTTCAAGGAAATCTAGCACTGGACGAGATTGTTCCGTTACCATTTCACCCGGAAGTACAACAGGTACACCTGGAGGATAAGGTAGGATCATATTGGCACTGATTTCATTTACCATTTCGGATAGTGGAATTTCGCGCACTTTACCTCGTAACTCCTGTTGCCATGCGTCATGCGGTGTCATCTTCATTTCTGGTAATACATCAAATGCTTTGTACATCAGTTCTGGCAATTGGAATTTCACAGTGAGATCGTGAATACCTTGTGCTAGATCTTGAACACGCATATTGGCGTAGAACTGAGGATCTTCTTGGTATAGAGATGGTAAGAATGACTTGATAGTCATGTTACGATCGTAGCCACGTTTAAACTCAGTTAATGCACGAAGAAGCTGCATTGCTTTTGGTTTATCAATACCAATTGAGAACAAGAATAATAGGCTGTATGGACCTGTTTTTTCAACAACGATACCGTGTTGGTCAAGGAACTTAGCCACAATAGAAGCCGGAATACCTGTTTCAGATAGTTCGCCTTCTTCGTTCATTCCTGGTGTCAACAACGTGATTTTGATTGGATCAAGGAACATATGATCCTCATCGATGTTCTTGAAACCATGCCATTTTTCATTGGGTTTTAGGTTCCAACATTCTGTTGTTTCAATGTTCTCTGGTTGCCATACATCAAAGAACCAACCATCACATTCCGAACGTAGCTTTTTGATCTCTTTACGGAAACGAATCGCGCGATCGATTGAATCTTGAATTAAACGACGACCAGCGTTGCCATGCATCATTGCAGCAGAAATTTCAGCAGACGCCACAATACCGTATTGTGGTGATGTTGAGGTGTGCATCATGAATGCTTCGTTGAAAGATTCTTCTTCAAGTTGACCTTTAACATGGATCATTGAAGCTTGTGAGAATGCGGCCAATAGTTTGTGTGTTGATTGAGTTTCATAAAACACTTTCCCCGGGATAGCTTCACCACTCATACCGCACTTACCTTCGTAAATAGGGTTAAAGTTAGTGTAAGGCACCCAAGCACTATCAAAGTGGATAAACTTAGTATCCAGCGACTCTTTGATAAATTGGGTATTGTAGAACAAACCATCGTAAGTAGAGTTAGTTACTACTGCATAACCTGGCTTTGTTGCACCTGGCGTATTTGCTACTTTTTCAGCAATCACTTCACGGCTAAATTCACTTTTAGGAATACCACCTAAAATACCGTAAGCATTACGTGTTGGGCGGAAGTAAATCGGAACCACATCGGTCATCATCATCATATGAGTTAATGATTTATGACAGTTACGGTCAACAAGTACTGTGCTGCCTGCTGGTGCTGAGAACATACCCACAATCTTGTTCGCGGTAGAAGTACCGTTGGTAACAATGTATGAACGATCAGCATTGAATGTACGCGCAATGTATTGTTCAGCTTCTTTATGAGGGCCTGAATGATCTAATAGTGAACCAAGTTCTGGCATCGAAATCGAAATGTCTGCTTTGAATGTATTTGCACCATAGAAATCATAGAAAATACTCCCCACAGGGCTCTTGTTAAATGCAGTACCTGACATATGGCCTGGAGTACAAAAAGTATATTTTGCCTCATCAACATAGTTAAATAATGCTTTTGTTAGCGGTGGGAGAATACTGTCTTTGTAATCTTGATTCGCTTGATCAATCTTGTGTGCAATATCTTTTGCGCTACCTAGGCTGTATTCGAAGAAATAGATATTTAAACGAAGATCGGCAAGGTTAATATCAAGAGTAGAGTGCTCATTGGCAAAAGCGAATAGCGGTAACTTCTCATTCACTTTATTAATTTGCTGGCACAGATCTAGAGAATAGGTATCCCAATCGAAGATAACGCCACTGATACGTGGGTTCATTTCCAGTAACTTCAGTAAATCTTTTTCATCAACAGGGTAGACAGTCTTGTAACCTAAAGCCGTCAGTGATTGTTCTAATTCTTGTACTGGGTATTTTTTAAAGAAAACGCCTAAGTTATTTAATATTGCAATAGTATTCATTTTTGAATTTCTCCAAAGTGAGAGAGGGCGCATCATGCCCATATGGGTGATGTATTGATGCGCCTTAAATTAATTTAAAAAGTGAGTGGTAGAGCGAGATTACGCTTTGTTCTGTTGCTCTAGTTGTAAGTGCTGACGGAAGCCAAGCTTGCGAGCATAGAAAATAAAGATGGCTAGAGAGACCACGAAGGTTGCTGCTAATGCTGATGGGTCGGCACCAATCAGTGCGATGAAGCAGAAGATACAAGCTACCCCAGAGAACAACATCACAAAGACATTACGGGTTGTCATACCTTCGTAACGGATTAAGTTCACCGCAGAGTAGAAGTAAGGCAGCATCGTTAGCAATACAGCATCTGATGTTAAGATATCGAATAAGTTAGAAGCGTGGCTGTCACTTGAACTGAACACCGTAATAGCAATCATTAAGATAGTCATCATAACTGAAGCTAAAACAAGACCTTTCTTCGCCACACCATTTTTATCGGTTTCGCCAAATACCGCAGGGAAGTTACCGTCATTAGCTGCACGTTTACCCGCCTCACCAACTAACATCATCCATGAACCTAATGATGTAAAGCATGCTAAAGCAGTAAAGGCTGCAACAAATGGAGCACTCCACTTACCAAAGATTGCTGTTGTTGCAAGTGCAAATGGTGCGCCTGATGCCGCAACTTCAGAAGCTGGGAACATACCAGCGATAACTTGAGTTGAAAGGATGTAAATAACACCCGCAATAACAGTACCTAACAGTGTTGCAAGTGGAACTGTTTTCTTCGGATTTTTTACCATACCCGATGATACTGCCGCTGATTCAACACCCACGAATGACCAAAGAGTAATCAGTACGGCACTTACAATTGCGTGTGAATTAGAGCCATGAGATGTGTTCCAGTTTTGCATATACATTGCAGAGTCGAAATGACCCCAGCCAATGATAGCTGTACCAATAATTGGAATAAGGATTAGAACAAGGCCTAATGTACATAAGCGGCTTACCCAAGAACCACCAAGTAAGTTGATTACAGTAAAAATCCAAACTGATGCAATCGTAGCAATTGCTGCAGGGATCGTATTATTTAAAATGGGGAAGAAAACTGAAAGGTAAGATACCCCTGTAATCGCAATGGCAAGATTACCAATCCAGTTTGCGTGGTAGTAAAGAACACCTGTTTGGAAGCCAAATGCAGGAGATACCTCGCCAGCATAAGCAATAGGGCCACCTTCTTGAGGATTGCTGGTTGCAAGACGTGCATAAACAAATGCTAATGATAGAGCACCAATTAAGCAGATAATCCAGCTAAAGATAGAAATGGAACCTACTTTTGCTAGTGTTGAAGGAAGTAGTGCAATACCACTCCCCATCATGTTACCAGCAACAACACCAGTGCAGGCTATTAAACCTATTTTTTTAGATGTATCAGACGACATGTAACAATCTCCAATATGTCGTGATATTTGAGGACTCTCAAATATGTTTTATTTCAAGATATGAACAAAAACACTTCTTCTTAATCTGAGTAAGAGGAATTGATTTTTAAATTACAGGAGTTTTTTTTAAGTTTTTAATCATTTTCTACTCAAGAATTGAA
>NZ_SSMG01000465.1 GCF_009873615.1 Photobacterium lucens | reverse complement strand
ATGCCTATCACGTTTATCAATCATAAAAATACAATTACACTTTTTCTCCGAAAGTATTTCCTTTATATTTTCAGGAATAGTTATGTTTTTGGGTTTGATTATTTTATGAGTAAAGGCATTCTCCGTAATATCAGTTGCACTATAGTCATTATTTAAGTAATTACGGTAGTCATTAGGTAACTTACGAAATAGATTAAATCCGGAATATGCGAGCAGAGCTATAGATAAAACTAGAAGTCCTTGCTTTATAATGAAAATTAATTTTTTCAAAGATAATATCTGAGCTTGATATCCAACATTATTTTCATTTGGTAAAACAATTGAAGTCTCGTCTTCATGCTCTAGTTTATTTTCTGAAATACTTGTGTCTTCAAGATCAAGCCGATAGCCAACACGCGGAACAGTAGCAATGATTTCGTCATTCGGGAAATAAGTAGAAAGAGACTGGCGAATTTTCGCGATGGATTTTGTTAAAGAAGAGTCAGTAACAACGGTATGTTCCCAAGCAAAGTTTTTTAACTCTTCTTTTGAGACAATCTTGTTTTGTCTTTCAAGTAACAGCGTCAATAAACGTGACTCTGTATAACTCAAATGATGTTGTTGGCAACTATCTGTTAATAAACCTTTTTTAGCATCAAAACTAACATGCCTTATTTGATAACTTGTTGACATGAAATTATTTTTCAAAATTAACCTAACCACCAATTTACTGGTAAAAAAAGAGTTATAAGA
>NZ_SSMG01000464.1 GCF_009873615.1 Photobacterium lucens | reverse complement strand
ATTACAGTATTTTACGATTTATCAATTGATATAAAAAAACCCACTATAAATAGTGGGTTTCATGTCATTTGAGCTATTCGCAAAAACAAGATCTCAATAACAAAATTATCGAGCTAAGCGAATTAATGAACGACCTAATAGTTTTTCCAGCTCATCAATGCTTTGTTGACCATAACGTGCTTCACATAGAGTAAATAAACGCTCAATACCACTATGTGCAAATTCATGTGAAGTTTCAGCAGAAGAGATATGGTGGAACAATAAACGTAAAATCGCACGGAATTTTTCGTCATCCAGTGCAACTGACCAGCTTGCCGAAAATGCCGCAAGATCTCCTGTTAAATCGAGTTTATCAACAAACAATTGATAAATACGTCCATCAAGCGCATGTGCAAAGTCTTGCTTCTTAGGAAAATGATGGCTAATGCCAGTACGAGAGATCCCTGTTTGATTACTTAACGTGGTGTACGACATTTTGTCATAACCTAAGGTAAGGATTTGATCAATCACGGCATCCATAATCGTTTGGATGGTTATCTCTGTGTCTTCTTTACTACGCTTTGGCATAATGAGTTGACTCTATTCTAATCATTCAATGCAACAGTAACGATTTCAATAATTGCCGTCATTGAAATCAGTGGCTAGCATTAGTATTACAAAATGTTATTCCCTTAACTAGCGTAAACTGGGATTTTTAACTATATGGCGCGGTATATGGTTAAAAAGCACCACATATCATGTAAATATTTACTTCTTACAGCCTATGATTTGCTAATACTAGCGACCAAATTTACGCGCTTCCTGCTCTATATTGCGATATAAGATTTGGGTCCAAAATGGCTGATTTAATGCCGCAATCAGTTTTCCTTTCTTTGGGTCACGAGGGCTGATCACCACTTCAATATTATTAAGCCCAGTTCTTTCTGCTAATAAAAATAGCTCTTCAATACTGTAGTCACCCATTGCTAAACACCCTGTAGAAGCTTCTTTACCATGAATAAAGATATTACTACCTGGTTTTGTTCGCCCTTCTAATCGTGCATATTTACGATCAAATGCATTTGGGTAATCCAGTTTCATCGATAAATGAAAGCGACTATTAGGATTTAATAACGACACGCGATAAATACCTTCTGGTACCTGCTTATCCCCTTCTCGAAGTTTAGGTCCTTTTTTACCACTAATTTTCTCGATATCGTAACGCTTTACATAAGACCATTTGCCGTTTTCTTCAGCCCATAGCTCTAACGACATTTCTTCTTTCATCGCAAAAAGAGCGATATTTTGAGGAGGATAAGTAAGGCCTGCACTCTCAAAGTAACGTTTAATACGAGGTTCAACAAAAGGAGAGTAACGTTTCATTACATCATCTACTGTTCGACTTCCCGTTGGCGGATAAGTCGCATATGAAGATGCAGCTTGAACATCAGTTACAGCAGTAAACATAACCAGTAATGGTAATAACGCTTTTTTAAACACAGAACCCTCAGTATTAGCTAGCTCACTAACAAACGAAAAAAGAAGATGAGAAACATCAAAAACAGGCGCTAGTTTACTGAGGTTTGACGGGGGTGCAACTGCTTCAATGGACATTTTTACAACAAAATATTGCATACTATTTTCAGCAAAAGATAAGTCTTTAATATCCCTATCGCAATTTCAAAAATTGGCATTTACGCCATAAACGTTACAATAACCCAATTCGCATCTCGATTATTAGGCATTCCAATTTTGCACACATTAGAACAAGTACGCTCAGGTGAGCTAGCAGGCATTACCCGATTAAAGATCTCGCAACAATTGACCGCTTTCCCATCAGAAATATTAACGCTCGCTGATAGCTTAGAGATCCTTGATCTAACCGATAATCAACTTAGCCAGTTACCCGACGATTTTGCCAAACTAACCAAGTTACGCATCGTATTTATGTCTAATAACTGCTTTACTGAATTGCCCAAAGTATTAGGTGCCTGCCCGAACTTAGAAATGATAGGGTTTAAATCCAATCAAATCACAACAATGGATGAGACTGCGCTACCGGAAAAATTACGTTGGCTAATTTTAACTGATAATAAAATCACTCAATTACCTAATAGCTTAGGCCTGCGTCCTCGCTTGCAAAAATTGGCTTTAGCGGGTAATCAGCTTACCGAACTACCCGCAACCATGGCGCAATTACACAACCTTGAGCTGATCCGCTTATCAGCTAACCGACTGCAAGCTTTCCCCACCCAACTGCTGGATTTACCTAAGCTGGCCTGGTTAGCGTTTTCTGGTAATGATTTTAACCGTCACCAGCAGGTCGATAATGACTTACCTCAAGTATCGCCTACCGATTACCAGTTACAACATGTATTAGGACAAGGGGCTTCAGGCGTTATTTCCTTAGCGACATGGCGTAATAATGCTCACCAGTTAGCTGATGATATTGCCGTGAAAGTATTTAAGGGTGAAGTGACTTCTGACGGTTACCCTCAAGATGAATTAAATGCCTGTTTAAAAACAGGACGTCATCCAAACCTTGTTCAGTCTTTGGCGCACGTAACAGATCCTAAACACCTCGCTTTAGTGATGGCACTGATCCCTGCGCATTTTAAAAACCTAGGATTACCGCCAACTTTTGCAACCTGTACCCGAGATACTTTCCCTGACGATTTCGAACTTACGATTGAACAAATCGATAGCATGGTAGCGCAAATGACTGATGTGATTACCCATATGCAAAACCAAGGCGTTTCTCACGGTGACATTTATGCCCATAACGTTTTATTTGATGAAGAAGCAAATATTCTCGTGGGTGATTTCGGGGCTGCATCTATTTACGATGATCAACCCAAAGAAATACAACAAAAAATGAAGATCATTGAGTCTCGTGCACTTGGCTATTTCATTGAAGATTTACTTAGTGTTTGTCGAGTACAAGATCGCACGTCGTCAACATACCAAAAATTACATAATCAAGCGCAAAATTTAATCTAGAAGTCATATCGGCAAGCAACAATCAGCAACCAATGGTTGTTGCTTTATCCTAAATCCCCCCACACAAATATGATCTTTGTAACAAATATAATACAAAGTTTTTATTTTAACTCTGAACGTTTTCTTAAAGTTTTCATACAAGCGTTTAAAATAATTGATTGATTTTAAGTCAGTTAATTTCTTTTCATACCATGCGATTCGTTGTGAAAGCCAATTTATCTTACTGATTTTCCTTATGCCACACCTTGACTAGCTCATAAAAGAAGCATTAAATTTAACAATATAATAACAAATGATATCTTCTTCCGGAGACATCCTTGTACTTGTAGCAATCCATTTAAGGGAAATTAATATGGCTCAACTGCTACCCAATGACATGATCCTAAAGTGGGCGGAAGAACGTCCAAACGACATTTACCTCCGTCAAATCATTAACCGTCAATTTGTCGATTACACTTATTCAGAAGTGGCAGACAAAGCATTACGCTTGGTCAGTGCCTTTCGTTCTCTTGGTATTCAACCCGGTGAGCGTATTGCGCTAATTTCAAAAAACTGTGCAGAATGGTTCATTAGCGATCTCGCAATGATGCTTGGTAATTACATTAGTGTGCCTATTTTCCCAACAGCAGGTGCCGATACCATTGAGCATTGTGTTACCCATAGCGACAGTAAATTAATTATTGTCGGTAAACTCGATAGTCCAGATGCCATTAATAGCGTGACCAATAAACTGTCACACATCCCCACAATTTCATTGAGTTATCCAGGAACACCGCAAGGGCAATACACCTTTTCTCAGCTGATCAGCGAGCACCAACCAAGTGAAGAGCGTCCAACTCACAATGATGATGAGTTAATGTCGATTGTTTACACATCAGGTACTTCAGGATTACCGAAAGGTGCGATGTTAACCTACGGCTCATTTGCTTGGGCATCACATCAAATTACGCAACACATTGGTTTGGGCGAAACAGAGCGTCTATTCTCTTACTTACCTCTCGCCCATATTACTGAACGAGTGTATATCTTTGGCTCTTCCATTATGTCAGGACTTCAGGTCGCGTTTCCTGAATCACTCGATACTTTTATTGATGATGTAAAAATGCATCGTCCAACAGTTTTCGTTTCCGTACCAAGGCTTTGGACATTGTTCCAACAACGAATTCAAGAGAAACTGCCACCAGCAAAACTCAATTTATTACTCAAAATCCCACTCATTTCGGGATTGATAAAACGTAAACTTGCTGATGGTTTAGGGCTAAATGAAGCCCGAGTACTAGGCTGTGGCTCAGCCCCTGTTTCAGCGGCATTATTGCGTTGGTATGAAAATATTGGACTTAACATTACCGAAGCATGGGGGATGACCGAATCCTTTGCTTACAGCACATTAAACTATCCATATCGAAGCGATAAAGTCGGCACGGTGGGCAATGCCGCGCCAGGAATAGAACTGAAAATAGCCGCAGATGATGAAATACTGGTTCGCAGTAAAGGTCTCTTTGCTGGCTACTACAACAACGAAGAAGCAACGAAAGAATGCTTCGACCAAGACGGTTGGCTACATACCGGTGATATTGGCTTTTTAGATGAAGAAGGCTACCTTACAATTCAAGGGCGTAAAAAAGATACGTTCAAAACAGCCAAAGGGAAATTTGTCTCCCCTGTTCCAATTGAAAAACGTCTATTTGAATTGAGTAACGTTGAGATGATGTGTTTAGTTGGATCGGGCATGCCCGCCCCAATTTTGCTGGCACTGCCTCACGACTTCCCGAACTTTGATCGTAAACGTTATGAAAAACGGGTACACCGCGTGATTAATACCATAAACAACGAGCTTGAATCTCACGCTAAAATTAAAGGTGTACTGATGATCAAAGAACCATGGTCAATTGAAAATGGCATCTTGACTCCAACACTTAAAATCAAGCGCCATGTACTTGAGAAAAAATACGCAGATATTGGGCATGATTGGCCAAGTGATCAATTAGTCCAATGGGAAGAATAGTGAATCATATTCTTAAGTAAAAAATAATAAAGCCTGATAACGCCTTCCAGCATTTGTTATCAGGCTTTCATTTATTTCATACTTTTCTTACGACTTAAGAATCTAGCGAATATATTGAAGATAGCTCATTCATATATATTTCAAAATAATGGTCGCATTTTGGAAAATATATTCCTATCTACTTAATTGACGAAATAATCTGTCGTTATATCTAAGTTACACACTATAAAACGTACGTTTTTATTTACACCGCCCGTTTGATATCACCAGAAAGAGAACCTTGAAGCATTGCGATAAAGATTTATCATACAAATATCTTCTTTGTTCTAATACTTTCATTATTAAGGATTTAAAAATGGCTAAAGGTGATATGAAAACATGTAAAGGTAAGCGTCGTGCACATTCTCATGGCAATGCTCGTTTAACCACAGAAGGTAAACGTAAGCATCACCACGAATAATTTCATACCATAATCGATCTTGCTAATACTCCTAGTACTAAGTCTTGTTATATTTCAGGGCTTAGTATTTTCTATTTATACCAGCGTTCTCCATAGACAGATGAATAATCTGGTTGAGGAATACTCCTATCATCCTCAACATCGTCTATTAAGGGGCCAACAATCGTTCTATAAGGCAATACTCCTGCCCATACTGGAACATCTTTGTCTTTTGCTTCATCACCAACGCCGTTATTGCTTATCTTCACCGATGCTTCTGTCAATGGCATCGCTAATAATTCTGTGGCAGTTAATTCCTTCTCATCACCTTGGCGAACCAATTCACTTCTTCCTGGCGCAATTTGCTCAATAAAATGATTCAATAATTGATTCTTTTGAGCATTACTTTCAATTATCTCGAACTGACCAAATACCATTGCCGAACGGTAATGTGCACTATGATGAAAAGCTGAACGCGCCAATACCCAGCCATCAAATAAGGTAAAAGTTAAACAACACGATTGGCCTTGTTTTAACGCTCGCATCAAACGACTATTTTTAGCGCCATGCACGTAAATATTGTTATCTACTCGCCATACCAGCATAGGAATAACAAAAGGCTGATCATCTTGGTTAATAGCGATATGAGCGATCAGACTCTCATCAATAATTTGATATAGCTTTGCTGTTTCAAATACTGCTTTCTTTTGACTCTTCTTTATTTCGGTTCTTTTGGTGTTTGATAGCATCATGATGTCCTTCTCTGCTCACAACTTAAATGGCGTCGGATAGACATAACATCAAATTTTGGTACTGTGGATAAGAGCCAGTTTTGAATAATAGATGGATCCAGTTTGAAAATAGATATTGGGGATTTGGCGTTATATGCACAGCAAAGCTCTCGCCAAACAGCACTGTTTATTGCTATTAGGGATAAGATCACCCAAGGCTACTGGGAAACCAATAGCAAACTGCCATCAACCCGACAGTTATCACAAGCATTGTCTGTTAGCCGAAATACTGTCATCGCCGCTTATGAGCAATTAGTCGCTGAAGGCTATATTCAGAGTAAAGCCAGCAGTGGATACTATATTTCAGCGCGCCTACCTGAACATTACCTCACAACAGCACATAACCAGCACGCCTTAGCACCAACATCACTACAGCCGCAGGTAAATAATACCAATAATTCTTTTTCGCCCGGTGTTCCTGATCTCGCTCATTTTCCTTCAAAGAAATGGCAACGCTTATATCAACAACAATTTGATAGAAAAGCATTTCTTGGCTGCAATGATTTACAAGGCGATATCAATTTTAGACAGGTATTAAGCCATTATTTAAAAACATCCCGTTCAGTAAACGTAAATGCAGATAGGATCATCGTTACATCAGGGGCTCAACAAGCCTTGATGATGACAATAATGGCGACAGCACAACCTAACGACACGGTATTAGTGGAAAATCCGGGTTATACCCAAATGCGCAAAGCGCTTTCTCTTTGTAATGTAAATATTGCGCCTCTGCCTGTTACCCCTTTTACTGGCATAAATATGGAACAACTGGCTCAAACCAAGGCAAAAGCTATCTATATAACACCAAGTAACCAATATCCATTAGGCACAACACTTAATATCTCGCAACGAATACAGTTACTTGAATGGGCTAGCCTCCATAACGTCACGATCATTGAAGATGATTATGATAGCGAATTTCAATACGCTCACCAACCTTACCCCTCACTACAAGGGTTGGCTTATCAAACAGGAATAAAGGTCAACATCATCTATATTGGTACCTTTAGTAAAATCATGTTTAACAGCATTAGGCTTGGTTATATGGTGGTGCCAAAGCCCCTTGTCTCTCGCTATCTTGAAATAAAAGATGCCTTGAGTGGTGAAACCCAGATCCAACTTCAATTAGCCATGACTGAGTTTATTCAAGCTGGAGATTTACTGCGCCATATTCGAAAGATGCGACGGCTTTATCAAACCAAATACCAGCATATGCTGCAAAGTATAGAAAAATACTGCTCCAAACATTGGCAAGTGATCAGTCAAGCTGCGGGGTTACATGTCACGGTGAAATGGCAAGTTCCTGTGTGTGAAAAGCGGTTTGCGAAATACACATTACAACAAGGAATTATCATCCGTCCACTTAACTATTATGAACAACCAGATACAAAACGAAATTGGCATGGGGTAGTGCTAGGTTTTGGTAACACTCACCTAGATGATATACCCACACTCATTTCTAAACTTTATACTATTTTCATCTCACTACTTAATGGGCAAATTCAATGAATATTTTCAGTCAACTTCCCAATGAAATACAAGATGAAGAATTTATCGACTTACTGAATACAGGCTCAGTCCGTATTGAACGCATAGTATCAAAGGGGCACATAACCCCTGCAGACAAATGGTACGATCAGAGTGAAGATGAGTGGGTAATTGTGTTAGAGGGTAAAGCAGAAATCACCTTTGATAATGATGAAATAGTAACATTAGAGAAAGGCGATCATCTCCATATTCCAGCTCATAAAAAGCATCGTGTTAGCTGGACAGATCCTAAGCAATTAACCATTTGGCTAGCGGTATTTTTCCAATAAGCCTTGTATAGCCCATTAGAACTCTCGACCCATGTCAGGTACATCACTACAATTCCAACAACAGCTTGAATTTTAGATACAAAAAAGCCCCAGCATTTCAGCTGAGGCTTCGTTGTATTGGCGGAACGGCTGGGCTGGCACTCCAGCGGGACTCTCGACCTTGTGTCAGGTGCATCAATATCATTCCAACAACTGCTTAAATTCCAGATACAAAAAAGCCCCGTCATTGCTGACGAGGCTTCGTTGTGTTGGCGGAGCGGACGGGACTCGAACCCGCGACCCCCGGCGTGACAGGCCGGTATTCTAACCAACTGAACTACCGCTCCAATTCTTTATGAAACCCGATTTCATCGAATCTCTAGAATATGGCGGAGAGATAGGGATTTGAACCCTAGATACGCTATTAACGTATGCCGGTTTTCAAGACCGGTGCTTTCAACCACTCAGCCATCTCTCCGTAAGTGCGGCGAATATTACAGAGTACCGAACTTTCTGTAAACCCTATTTTTTAATAAAAATTACCGTTCGTTTAAAAAACAACCTTTACTCGCTGTTTTTCATTATACTTTGTACACCACTCGTCTTAACTATTCATTATCCTGCTAATTTATCAGCGTTTAATTGTGATGCTAACAGTTCACGTCCTTGCGGCGTAATACGCAAACATTCCTCAAACTGCGGATAACGCTGACTTTCAATTTGATAATATGCTGCTAGCAACTCAGGCTCTAAACCGACTCGCTCTCTCGCCTCTTTCAATGTCAGATCCATTAGCTCGGTATAGTTAACTTTATCTAACGGTTGGCAATCTGAGACATAGCCTAAATGTGCCGCTTTCTTAAAAACGACAATATCTTCATCAGAAAATTTATAAGGCCCTGGGTACAGGTACTTTGCTGCAAAAGTGTACATTTTCTTTTCAGCGGTCGTCATCCTATTAGAAGATCCCATAGTAAAACCAATCACGAACGCTTCGTCTTTTGGCAACATACCTCTACCTAATAAAAGATGAATCACATCATGATCTTCGAGACTTACCGCTCCATTGAATAAATTAATTCCCGGTATATCGAATTTTGGATTTTCAATTAACCTAACAATTAAAGGAATATCAGCACTACCAGCAGCAACAGGCGCTTGAGTTGCTAAACATTCACGTACCGTGGCATTTTCTTCTTCTAAAGGGACATACCACTTTTTCCAATGTGTTCCTTTGACTGGCAGTAGGCTCTTTTGTTGTTGATTATCCATTGCTTCATCCTTTTGGCTTTATAATTCAATTAACTGAGACAGATTACTTTGGATTTCTTTACCTTTTTCAGCATCTTTAATACGATTTTCCATCTGCTCGGTTAATTGATCCATTTCCAAAATAGATTGCGCCATTTGCGGTAATGCTTTCACACGGTATTGGCTAATATCATTTAATGCGGCATTGATATTAGAAAATGCTTGTTTTAGCTTAGTGATATCTAACTGGCTTTCAGAGGCTTGCTTTTGAATCGTCACCCCTTGATCTCGAAGTTGCTCACTGGTTTGTAAAATCAGATCATTGGTTGTTTCATTGACTGCCTGCGTTGCTTTTAAGAGCTTCTTCTGATGTTGCAAAGCTATAGACATCACCGATGCTGTTTCAAGTGCAGAAACCGTAACGTTAATAGCGCGATCAACACCACGGATAAGCTCACGGTTATTTTGCATGATCACCTCGGTAGTGATCACCGCTTGTTGGTTCACCGCTAAGGTTTGCTGTAAATCCATGACACGCTGACGCAATGGAAATAGTACTTGTTCTTGTAAAAACTTAACTTGGCTCTCCGCTAATGTTTGCTTCTCAAGCGTTCCATTTACTTTGGTATCAAGCAGTTGACCAAAACGAACATAATCTTCTAATAAAAACGTCAGTTCACGATAGCGAATTTGATCATCTTCTAGCGTGATATTGTCACGTTGTAATTGCGCTTGCCCACCACGTAGTGATTGCACAATATCTTTGATCACTCCTTCTGCGGTTTGATAACGAGCAAACCATTTCGCAATAGGCGTACCAATAAAAGGAAGAAAGCTCAATAATCGACGGATGGTTCCCATCGTAAAATCGGTACGATTAGGGTTAACCGCATTCACTTGCTGTTGCAGATCCAACAAGCTTTTAGCGGTACCACCGCCATCTTGCGCATCATCGACTAAAGTATGTAACGGGGTTTTCAATAATTGGCTGCATTGCGCTAACTGACGACAACTATCTTCGCCCAACGATGATATTAAATTTGCCATATCACGTTGTTCAGTAAGATCTCGCTCACCGATCGCTAATAGCGCAGTTAAGGTATCTTCAACTTTACGGTTTATTTTGTCGCTTGATTCTGAACTAGAAACTGGAATATCTAAGGTCTTTTTTACAGTATCAGGTGTCGCTAATATTAATGTCGTGTCTTGTTGTGCCATTTTTCTATCCTTAACGAGTACTGTATTTTTGTGCACGTTGAGCAAGTAGACGTAACTCTTCCATCGCAGTTTCAAGCTCCATGCCCTGCTGCGAAGAAATTAATGATAGTTGCGTCGTTACACGATCAAGCTCAGTCATCGCTTGCTCGTTTTCCGTCAACACGGTGGAAATATGTTGCTGAGATTTTTGGTAGATCTCGATGCGCTTTTGCAACGCATCCTTTTGTTGTTCAATAAGAGCAGATGATTCTGCTGACGTTACTCGTTCGGCTTTTAAGCTCTGTATCTGTTGATTAATGTGCGCATAATCAATACCAGATAACGCTTTTGCACTGATTACGACAGCTCGAAGATTATCGAGAGCACCAACAAAGACCGCTTCAGCCATCGTTAAATAACGTGAATACGCCAACTCATCTTTATTTAGTTTGCTATCAAGCACATGCTGAAAGGCGGCAAACTTTCGGCTTAACTGCTCAAGCTGTTTTAACGCATCAGCTTGATTGATCTCATTTAATGCTTGTTGTAAATCAGCCAATGCTTGTTCACGCTTTAGCAATAAAGAGCGGTGATAATGATCCACAATCTCTAACGCATGGCGTTGATACTTAGCTTGGTATCCCCAAAATATTTTTGCAAAACATACGGTGCCAGCAGCAAGGCTGATGCCCCAACTTAAAACACTGCCATCAAACAACACACTATACACAGTTCCGACAACAGCAATCACACCGCTATACAATACGATCGGTACTTGAATGCTTTTAGAAATAACCTGTTTTCTTATCGCTTCAGGTGAAAGAAGATCCAAAATAACTCCTTTTAATAGGTCTCACTTAAAAGTGCGATTTCCACTCGCATTAACCTATTGGCATAACGACGCTGACTTTCTCCGCTTAATCGCTCAAGTGGCTCCTTGCTACCTTTGCCTACCGCATGAATACGACTCGCTTCAAAACCCAACTCATTGACTAAATAATGTTTCACAGCCTTAGCTCGTTCAGCAGATAGCTTTTCGTTTAACGTTTTATCACCACGTAAACCTGTATGACCTTCAACTAAAATTCTAAATTTAGGGTAATGGGTTAAGCTTTCAGCCGTTTGTTTAAGTTGTTGTTTTCCGTTTACTGTCAGTTGATCACTACCACTTGAGAAAATGACAGGGCGTGTTTTTAAGGTGCCAATTTCTGACATGTGAGACCACTGAAGATCGGTTAATGCCTTAAACGATAATGATGTTGATAATTGCGGGTTTTCTTGCAGACCTAAGTTATTCAGTGTCTTTGCTACTGTTTGTATTGGTAGCGAGTTAATCAATCGATAAGGATCGTTATTAGGTAACCATTGCTCCGCTTTACCTGACGTATCGTTAATAACACCAATCGTGCTTTCAATTGTATCTATTAGTAATTGCTGCTGACTAAACCATCCCTGTGTATTACCTTTTAGCCCAACCCATTCCACACCATTAAGTAATTGCTTCACTTGTTGCAGTGGTAAATCAGTCACACTCTCTAGCTCGTTAACCAATTCAGATGGATGATCACGATAATATTTCAGCACTTTAAAATAGGTTGCTAAAAGCGAATCTAACTGTTCGGGTTTATTTTTAATAAAGGTTTTATTAGCAAGTAATACATCTACAATTAAGTTTTTAGTGTCTGCAGTACTGATAACTGTCGTGAAATTGCCTTTAGCAAGTGCGGTTGATACATCCGGCTCCCACAACACCGCAACATCTAATTTTCCATTTAGCAGTTGCTCTAACGCGTTACTTGAACCTGATGTGGGGATACGATCAATATGACTAGCTTTAAACACATCTAAGTCAAAATGCGAAGAAATAGCACGAAGCAAAAACTCACTAGGTGAATCTTGGGTATAGCCTAACGATAAATCTTTCGCTTTTTTTAAGTCGTTTATTGATTTAACGGCATCACTATTAGCAACAATGGCATCGCCACCTTTTGATTCATCGATCACTGCTACAATACTGGCAGGATAACGAAAATCATGCCCTGCCGTGATATAAGCATCAACAGTAGCAACCGCTAAATCAAGCTCACCTGTTTCTAACCCTTTCATGCGCTTTGAATAATCAGCACCATCATCAATGCATGACAAACGGTAACCTTCACGGTGCATTAAACGACGCATCTCTTTAGAACAAAGTGGATAATAGCCAACCCAGTTATCAACCCCTATCGTAATATCTCCTTTTGTTCCTCGGGCATCAGAGGTATCGGCATATAAATGTTCATCAATATGCGGTTGCATCACTTTGTAGCCAATCAATGCCAATACACCAGCTACTAAGATAAAGAGAGCAATTTTGCTGTGCTTTTGCATCCTTTCCTCTTTATGACTTAATTAAAGCTAGAGACATCAAATTGCGCAGATTCAGCAAGCACGCTCTGTAAACCTGCTAATAACTTCTCAGGGTTATTGGCAGATTGGTAGTAAGTGATCCCTTCCGCGTTCAGTGCGTGTCGATTACCGATACAAAAGCCAATAGTATGAATGGTCACAGGCGAGTTTTGATAAATACGGCTAATGGCAACTTCCGGCTCTTCACCTACACTTGCATCACCGTCAGTCACGATGACGACATTATACTCACCATAACCTAATTGCTTTTCTGCCTGCTTTTCTAATGCGGTGTACCCAGATGTTAATGAGCTTTTTAGCGGTGTCGTGCCGCCTGCTTTCACGTCATAAATAGCTTGTTTTAATGTCGCACGATTATTGATACCTAAAGGCACTCGTAGCGATGAATCGGCATTATCAAAGACATATAAACCAACATTCGCATCTTGTGGAATATCATTAATAAAGGTTTGCATCGCTTCTTTCGCGGCAACAATCTTTCTCTGACCATTACCACAATTGGTATTGTCCATCGAACCACTACCATCAAAGATCAATAAATAGTTCGCCGCTAACCAGTTATCACTCGATGAAGTTTGAGTATTACTCAACGTCGGCCAGCTATTTTTTAATGCATCAAAACCATAGCCAGTTGAGACAGCCGGCAAACTTGGTGCTGATACTAACTGTTGTGATGTCGGCTTATCTTTCATGCTCTTATTAATAAAGAACACCGCTAATCCGACGCATATAAATAAAGTAAATTTATTCATGACCAGCCCCTATAATGGTTGGAACACATCAGATTCAGCTTCAAGCTGAATAATTCGAAACACAACACGCATATTTGAACGCCATTCAGCTTCAGTTGCTGGCGCACAAGGATCGCCACCGCACATGCCCGTTTTAGGATTTCCAAAACCGTGTCCAACAAGAGCAAACTGACTTGAATCAAGCGCTACACCTTGATCTGTCGCAAATACCAGAACACTTTCTTTTACACTTTGTGCTCGTGACAGGCTGATATTGCGATTCGATTGCTTAATGCGGTTTAGCACCACACCAGTTTCGCCTTTTTTCTTTGAACGTAGGTATTTAAGCGGATCACTATGTCCTTCCACAGTGATCACTGCGCCACCATAAGTTGAAGCAAGCTCAATCACTCGTAAGAACTCTGACTTATACAGTTGCGGATCAAATTTGTTTTGATTCGGCTGAAAAGCAACTTCAAAAGAAAATAGCTCACCATCTTCCAATGAATTCTGTTGCTGTTTTTTTGCAACGACAGAAGCAACACGTTCACTGTTAAAGCGTGATTTGTTACTGAATGCCACATCAGCCCCTAATTGAGAAAAATCCCAATTGGCTAATAATGGCAATTTTGTAGCAGATGTAAGCCCAAGCGTTTTTAGTGTGCTTTGTATTTCTTGGCTGACTTTAGTGATATTTCGTGGGTAAGCTTTATCGGTAAAAAGTTGTTTGTTTGCATTAATGCCTAAATGCTCAGCATCTGCGTAAAGACCTTTGACATCTTCATGAGCATCTGGAGAATCTAATAATAAATCTGCTGAATATGTCAGTAACGGTGTTAACTGCGCACTAGTGTTAGTGGTATTACTAAATAGTGTCTTCACTTCCGCTGTTGCTGTATTTAACGCTTTTACAAAATTCATCACTTCAGTGCGATGACTTTTAAAATAATCAGCACGAACAGCATACACATCTGCAATAACTCTGTTCGCCGTCTTTGTTGACATCAATATTTTAGCGCCTTGCACCGAATCTTCAGCGCCTGTTCCTACTGTGCCGCCAGATGTTAACGCTAATGCATCTGGTAAAATAACAAATACCGCATCAACATCATCTTCATATAAAGCACTAAATGGACTGTTATCCGTACCTGTCAGATCAGGTAACCATTTAATAGTGACATCTGAAGGTGTAAGCCCTGCATCTTTTAATACCGTGCCCATATAATCAACATGCGGCCCATAAGCTTGCAAGGCGATGGTTTTCCCTTTTAGATCAGCAACCGTTCGAATACTTGGCTTCACCACTAACGCATCACCACCCGATGACCATGATAACTGATGAATAATAACAGGCTGTACGGCTGGTTTATTGGCAAGTAGATCCGACGCGGCATTAATCATACCTAAGGTGCCACGTAAATAAGGGGTTTGACCTGATAAGTAATGAGAAAGCTGATCTGAGAATGTGTCATTACGCTTTAACGTATATTTCAAACCATAACTAGCAAAAAGAGAATCAGCAGAGGTTATCGCTTGGCTGCCATTAGCATAAATCGTATTAATATCAGCCCCCCATGTAATTACAGGCAGCGCATGGGGTTGATTTTTTACCGCAGATACAGAAGTAGTGATCAACTGTTCTAGAGGAATAGGATCTATATATTTAGGTTTAGCAACAACAAGTGTTGATGTAGCAAACACCATTAGCGCTGCAAAATAGCTAGCATATCTCTTCATCAATCCCATTTTTATCCCTCATAACAACTAATCAAATGCACAACATCCTTTTGAGTAGCAGATACGATACCGAATAAAAAATAACCTTCAGGTATGTAGCACGAGAGTAGTGTTAAATTGCGATTGATTTCATAGTAATTAAATGAACATCTTTATCATTTTCATAAATATTCAAGAAAATATGTAAATACCGCTATTAAAACCATAAAAATAGTCAGCTTATTCAAATTAAATGCAATTTTAGATAGAAATGTAAAAGCAAAGTCTGAACAATGTCAGCTTAACGTCATATCAGACTGATTAATAAAACACCTTACAAAACACTGACATTCACCACCTGAATACATCATATTCTCCTCATCGCAGTCAGTGATACCCAAGAGTTAGAGTTTTAGCTCTTCGGTAAAAACATAAATAATAAAGGAAAATATGATGAAAAAGATTCTATTACCATTAGCACTAGTTCTTGCAGCAGCATCTGGTTCAGCACTAGCAGATCAACCAGGCGCATATATCGGTGCTAGCTTAGGTAATGCAACAACGGATCTTAAAGCAGACAATTGGGATTATAACTACGACGAAAATGTTGTTGCATACGGCCTATACGGTGGTTACAACTTCACTGAAAACCTTGGTCTTGAAGCAACACTAGGCCAAACCGGTGAAAAAGATAATATTAAGAAAGGTTACGCGACTCTGACTCCTCGCGTAATGCTGCCACTTAACGATCAGTTCTCTCTATTTGCTAAAGCAGGTGTTGCTTACGTAGCGGCAGACGGTGACTGGAAAGGCATTGACCAAGTAGACGTAGATGTTGATGGTTGGGGCTGGACAGCTGGCGCAGGTGTTAACTTCGCAGTTGCTGAACACGTAGACCTACGCGCAGGTATCGACTACCTATCTACTGATCTAAAGAACGCTGATAACGATAAAGATCTAAACGTAGATTCAGAGACAACTATGTACTACGTGGGTGTTAACTACAAGTTCTAATCCCCTAGCATAGTCCTCTCTAAAAAAGCCATTAGCGAAAGCTGATGGCTTTTTATTGTATCCCCCCCTATTTGACCACATATCATCCAACGATTTGCTTTCATTGTAATCAAATTCGGCATCACTACTGAACATATGTTCAATTAAAAGATCATATGCTCAACAATGGTAATTTTATACACTCCATCCAATTGCTAATAATTACTTATAAACTACCAAGATCACACTTTTTATGAGATCTAAACGTGATTTATTCGCATTTTGAATTGACAAGAAAGCTTAAAAAGACAATTATCGATTTATCAAATGCTCTTAGACAAACCATCCGCTCATACGGAGTGTAAAAGGTTCTGTATAAAGACGTTAAGAATAAGTAATAATTCTTTTGAGCATGACAGCATTTCACGTTATAAATAGTGGCTGGCATGGCATAAGCCCTATAAATAAGGTCAATAGATATGAGCACAAAATTAGAACAGCTACGCGCATTAACAACTGTTGTTGCAGATACTGGTGATATTAAAGACATCACAAAATACCAACCAGAAGATGCGACAACGAACCCTTCATTGATCTTAAAAGCAGCGCAAATCGCTGAATACGCACCTCTTATCGAAGCTTCAATTGCTTACGCAAAAGCACAAAGCAGTGACAAAGCACAACAGGTTCAAGACACTTGTGACATGCTTGCTGTAAATATCGGTAAAGAAATTCTAAACGTTGTACCTGGTCGTATTTCTACAGAAGTAGACGCACGTCTTTCTTACGACACTGAAGGTAGCGTGGCAAAAGCTCGTCAGCTAATCAAAATGTACAACGATGCAGGCATCAGCAACGATCGCATTCTGATCAAATTAGCTTCTACTTGGGAAGGTATCCGTGCGGCAGAAATCCTAGAGAAAGAAGGCATCAACTGTAACCTAACACTTCTATTCTCATTTGCTCAGGCTCGTGCATGTGCAGAAGCTGGTGTTTACCTAATTTCTCCATTCGTTGGTCGTATTATGGACTGGTACAAGGCGAAAGAAGGTCGTGATTTTGCACCACAAGAAGATCCAGGTGTGATTTCTGTAACGAATATCTATAACTACTACAAAGAACACGGTTACAATACCGTGGTTATGGGCGCAAGTTTCCGTAACACTGGTGAAATTCTTGAATTAGCAGGTTGTGACCGCTTAACCATCAGCCCACAACTACTTCAAGAGCTAGAAGAAGCACAAGGCGACGTTGTTCAAAAACTAAAAGAGGCAACTGAGCTTAAAGCGCGTCCAGCTGCGATGACACATGCTGAGTTCCTATGGGAGCATAACCAAGACGCAATGGCTGTTGAAAAACTAGCTGAAGGTATTCGTAATTTCGCTATTGATCAAGGCAAACTAGAAGCAATGATCGCTGAGCGTCTGTAATACAGAAATAACTATTTCAGAAAGCGGCAGATAACGCCGCTTTCTTAAGTTTAAAATTCAAATATTTTGGTGGAAACACTATGGAACATAAAATGTTAGCGAATGCTATTCGTGCGCTAAGCATGGATGGTGTACAACAAGCAAATTCTGGTCACCCTGGCGCACCTATGGGTATGGCTGATATCGCTGAAGTACTTTGGCGTGGTCACATGAACCACAACCCACAAAACCCACAGTGGGCTGATCGCGACCGTTTTGTACTATCAAACGGCCACGGTTCAATGCTTATCTATTCGCTACTTCACCTAACAGGTTACGATCTATCTATCGATGATCTGAAGAACTTCCGTCAACTTCACTCTAAAACACCAGGTCACCCGGAATACGGTTACGCACCAGGTGTTGAAACGACAACTGGTCCTCTAGGTCAAGGTATCACTAACGCGGTAGGTATGGCGATTGCAGAAAAAGCAATGGCTGCACAATTTAACCGTGAAGGTCATGACGTTGTTAACCACCACACTTACGCTTTCCTTGGCGACGGCTGTCTAATGGAAGGTATCTCTCACGAAGCATGTTCACTTGCAGGTACTTTAGGTCTTGGCAAACTGATCGCTTTCTGGGATGACAACGGTATTTCTATCGATGGTCACGTTGAAGGTTGGTTCACAGATAACACACCTGAGCGTTTTGAGTCTTACGGCTGGCACGTAATTCCTGCTGTTGATGGTCACGATGCTGCAGCAATCAACGCAGCAATTGAAGCAGCTAAAGCTGAAACAAACAAGCCTACGCTAATTTGTTGTAAAACAATCATCGGTTTTGGTTCTCCTAATAAGTCAGGTTCTCACGACTGTCACGGTGCTCCACTAGGCGCTGATGAAATTAAAGCAGCACGTGAATTCCTAGGTTGGACTTACGGTGCATTTGAAATCCCAGCAGAAATTTACGCTGAATGGGACGCAAAAGAAGCAGGTAAAGTGAAAGAAGCAGCATGGGATGAGAAATTTGCAGCATACGCAGCAGCTCATCCAGAACTAGCCGCTGAATTCAAGCGTCGTATGAACGGTGAACTACCAGCGAACTGGGATCAGGTAACATCTGAAATCATTGCAGATCTTCAAGCTAACCCAGCAAACATCGCTTCTCGTAAAGCATCTCAAAATGCACTAGAAGCGTTTGGTAAGCTACTACCTGAATTCATGGGTGGTTCTGCTGACCTTGCTCCTTCTAACCTAACAATGTGGTCTGGCTCTAAGTCAATCACACCTACTGATGCATCAGGCAACTACATTCACTACGGTGTACGTGAATTTGGTATGACTGCAATCATCAACGGTATCGCACTACACGGTGGTTTCGTACCTTACGGCGCAACATTCCTAATGTTTATGGAATACGCACGTAACGCAATGCGTATGGCTGCACTAATGAAAGTGCAGAACATCCAAGTTTACACTCACGACTCAATCGGTCTTGGTGAAGATGGTCCTACGCACCAACCTGTAGAGCAAATTGCTTCTCTACGCCTAACACCAAACATGAGCACATGGCGTCCATGTGACCAAGTTGAATCAGCAGTAGCTTGGAAATACGCTATCGAGCGTAAAGATGGTCCAACATCGCTAATCTTCTCTCGTCAGAACCTAACACAACAAGATCGTGATGCAGCACAAGTAGCTAACATCGCGAAAGGTGGTTACGTTCTTAAAGATTGTGAAGGCAAACCAGAGCTAATTCTTATTGCAACAGGCTCTGAAGTAGGTATTGCAGCAGAAGCTTACGCACAGCTAACAGCTGAAGGCCGTAAGGTTCGTCTAGTATCAATGCCAGCAACAGACCTATTCGATAAGCAAGATGCTGCTTACCGTGAAAGCGTACTACCTTCAGACGTAACTGCACGTGTTGCTGTTGAAGCAGGTATTGCAGATTACTGGTACAAGTATGTTGGTTTTGATGGTCGTATCATCGGTATGACAACATTTGGTGAATCAGCACCTGCTGAAGAGCTATTCAAAATGTTTGGTTTTACAACTGAAAACGTTGTAAACACAGCAAAAGAATTACTTGCGTAATATTGCCTTTAATAATAAAAAGCCGAGCTAAATAGTGAAGTGACCCCCAATAGTTGGACACCAATTATTGGGGGTCTTTTATGTCCAAATATAGTCGAGAGTTAAAATGCA
>NZ_SSMG01000463.1 GCF_009873615.1 Photobacterium lucens | reverse complement strand
GACTAATCATTCAACGAGTGCCCACACAGATTGCATGGTCAAATTGTTAAAGAACAATACTGATTACGTTGCTTGCCAGTGGCTTGCTCCGTGTCAGTGAGGTCGCATTATAGGGAGTTTGATCGCATTGACAAGTGTTTTTTTCGATAAAAATCACAATAACGAATCAAGCGTTCAATACTCCCTCAATCTTACCTATATCGAACAAAACTAGAGCAACAACTAACAAGATTCGATACTTTGATGATTATTTATTATCGATAATGCGCTTACCAAGAGCCTGCCCTTTTAGCTCTATATATCTATATGTCATCATCGAGACAGCGATAACAATACATAAAACTAACAACACTAGTAAGTTGTTATAGAAAACAGAACCCAAATCGATAAAACGTGCATCATTAATCATCGGTGCGATCTCTTTACCTATTACTTTTTGTCCAACCAGCGCCATGGAGGTGATCATAAAGAGGATTGCTGCATGAATGAGGTAAATAGAATATGACCATTTACCTAAAGCCTGAAATAGACCTTTATTAAATAGCTGCGAGATCACGCCTGATTCAAATGCAAAAAACAGCACTACAACGTAAAACAATAATGTGGCGTATATGTATCGATCTGCAATCTCATTAGAAACCAAGTAGGTCACTGCACTTAAAAGCACAATTTCAATAACAGAGCCAACAATGAAAGGGATCGATATATGCTTTATCTTGGTATAAACAACATAAGTAAATGCACCGCCAAAGAAGCACGATAAACCATTAAATACGTATGGTTGTAATAGATCAGATTTCTGCCCCATCAATATTAAGATCACAACAGCAATACTCAGCCAACTCCATACTTTAAATCGACCAAATAAAAACAGTGTCAAAAAGAGTAAAACGTATAAGTAGAACTCGATACTGATACTCCATGATGGATAATTAAATGACAACGGATCTGTCAATGATGTCCATGACTGTAACATCAATAAGTTAGGCAAGATTTGTGTAGGAGAACCATGCCCTGTAAAGGGTAATGCGTTAAAGCTAAAACCAGCCCCTTTATAAGCAAGGTATTTTACAACCTCCAACCCAATGAACACCATCAACATACAAAAGTACAATGGGTAGAGTCGGAAAAAGCGTGAAAGAATATAGGGTTTAAACTTTAAATTTTCTCTAAAACCATAGCTATGAGCTAATACAAAGCCACTTAAAGCAAAGAAAAACTCTACAAATAATTCACTGCCTCTAAAAAAAGGCAACTCAGTAACACTTCCGACGACACGAAAGTGAAATAGCACTACAGATAATGCACAAAGTCCACGAAAGGCATCAAGTGCTTCAAATCGTCTTGTCATATAACAACTCAACTTCAATCAATTAATGTCTAACGACTAACTTGGATTCAATGAAATGCCAACTAAACATTGCAAACGAGAAAACAAGCACTGTTGCAATGGCTGCACCTTCATAAATGTTTTCAAAAAAACCATACATGATTAGCGTTTGCAAGATCGGGAAGTGCCAAATATAGATACCGTAAGAAATATCACCAATGCGCTTACTCACTGCAATTGGTTTAACTTTAAACACAATCACATAGACCATAAAACTCACTGCAAAGGCATAAATCACAAACCAGCTTTGTAGAAATAAAACAGCAGGGATCAATAATAATAAATGCCAAGGCTTTAAAAATTTAGGCTCAGCAAAGTTCCAATATGCGCCCAGCATAAAGAACACTAACATTGACGGTAACTGTCGGTTAATACTGGCTGGTAAACCATGATATTCAATTAAATATTGCCCCAAGTAAAAACAGCCAACAGAAAGTACACCTAATACTATTGTCAGTTTTTTATTGTCTAATTTTTTATTAAGCACACCATAAATAATAGGCACACAAATATAAAACATCACTTCAATCTTGATTGTCCAAAGCGATGCATTAACAAAAGGTTGGAAGTTATGTTCAAACAAACCTGGCAAGGTTGGCTGTAAGAAATTCGCTAATAAGTAGTTAGCTGCGAGGTACTTAGCCGCACCATTACCTAAATAACTAGCAAAGCTATCTGAGTAATGAAGATAACCAAAAATAAATGCCGTTGTGATAACAATAAAATAAAGCGGATAAATACGTAAAAAACGTGATTTTACATACGTGGATAAGTGCTTACCTTTTAAGTAACTCTTTACGATCAAATAGCCACTGATCACAAAGAAACAATGAACAGCTAAACCACCAGGTACATACATGAGGTATTCATTTTGAGTTTCTATTCCCATATGAAAATAGAAAACAAGTACAGCGAGAAGAATTCGTAAGATATCAAAATTATTTTTAACCACGAGATAAGAACTCAAAAAATGAACAAGATATAATTATTGCACAGTTTTTTTTATTGTCGGAGGAACTGCTTATTTTCGGACAATATCTTCACATAAATTATGATAAATAAACGTGAGATAATATAAACCAGCTTCTCTTTTTCAGCGTTATCTCTCTGTTATTTTTAGCATACAACGCGAGAAATAATACTCAAACTCGAGTAATCGCCACTTATACCTCAAATCGTTTAAAGAGAAAAGTGATGGGAATCGTGCAAGGTTATTTGCAGAGATAAATATAAGGGGGCTCAGATACAACAAAGCCCCAATCTTTCGATTGAGGCTTTGTTTGAAATTTGGTGCCCGAGGACGGACTTGAACCGTCACTCCCGAAGGAAACGGATTTTGAATCCGTCGTGTATACCAATTTCACCACTCGGGCTGATGCTGGCTATTATACGTATACAATGCTGCTAGGCAAGCATTTATCGTTTAGAAACTCGCTCAAAGCGATTAAATGGTAATTTTTTATCCAATCAGCACTTTATTGCAGATAAACAAGCTGTTGACGGCAACTCTTTCTTACACATTCTGTAGCAATATCAGACATTCTCTGCCCTATCCTTTGCTGTTACACTCGTCCGTATAAATGGATAAACTAGCCTAACTCGGATGTTCTATGACAAAGTCAGCACAACATAATACAACACCGCAATACCCTACTTTATTTCGCCGCTTTGCCGCGTGGTTTTATGATGCACTCGTCGTTGCTGCAATCCTCATGCTCGCTGGCGGTATTGCTATGGCACTGATCGCTCTACTGCTTCATTTCGATATTCTTGATATATCTGGTCATGAAGATGTAAGCGCATACTTAACACTACATCCTTTGGCTAGCTCTATTTACACAGGTTACTTAGCTGCCGTGATTATTGGTTTCTATACCTACTTTTGGACACATGGCGGACAAACACTAGGAATGCGAGCATGGAAACTCAAGCTTCAAAATAAAGATGGTTCATCACTGACTACGACTCAAGCATTGATCCGCGCCACTACATCTGCGTTCGGTTTAGGTAATTTAATGGCTTTCAATACCAAGCGTCGAGCGTTACAAGATGTCATGGCTGAATGTGAAATGATCGTCACCAAAGACATTCGTTGAGCAATAAAAAAGGAGCCTTAAGGCTCCTTTCTTTGTTTTAAAGTTTACGTCTTAACAAATAAATCGTAATAAATAGGAAGACTAAACTTGGACCTAATGCACCGATAATTGGTGGCAGTCTATATACCAAGATCATCGGACCAAAGACCTGATCTGAAATGTAGAAAGCAAAACCAAAAAGCACACCCGATAAAACGCGAGCGCCCATCGTCACACTTCGTAGTGGACCAAAGACAAACGAGAGTGCTAATAACATCATTACTGCAATCGAAAACGGCTGTAGTGCTTTACGCCAAAATGCTAGCTCATAACGAGACGCATCTTGTTTCGATTCTTTTAAGTAGCTGACATAATTATAAAGGCCAGATAACGGTAACTCTTCTGGTTTCACTGTTACAACCGCTAGCTTATCAGGTGTCATTGTGGTGTCCCACTTCATTGATGCCACATGACTGTTGGTTAACTTGCTATCACCTGCAGTATCAGTGATCGTCACATCATGCATTGTCCAGCCTGTCGATTTCTCATAAATCGCACTTTTTGCTGACGTAACATCTTCAAGTTTACCTTTGTTATCAAACTTCCAGATATTAACAACATCAACTTTATTTAGATCGTGAACACGTCCCATGTAAATAAAGTCATTATCATTTTTCGCCCATACACCGCTTTGCGCTGCAATAACACTGCCGCCATATACCCAAGCAGAACGATATTCACGTGCCATTTTTTGTGCTTGAGGTGCGCCCCACTGACCCAGTAATACCACGATTATCATCATAGGTACGGCAGTCTTTAACGTCGACAGACCAATATCTAGCTTAGAGAAGCCTGCCGCTTGCATTACCACTAACTCAGAGCTCGATGCCAACATGCCTAAACCAATCAACGCGCCCAGTAATACCGCCATAGGGAAAAACATGATGATATCTTGCGGCATTGATAACAATACGAAGTACAACGCTTTTAATAGATCATAACTGCCTTGCCCTACTTTACGCAGCTGCTCAACATATTTGATGATTGCAGACAAACCAACCAATGTTGATAACGTCAAGGCTGACGTTGCAATGATCGTTCGACCTATATACCAGTCGAGAATTTTAAACATTAACTGCGTCTCCGTAATTTATCTTTGAAGCGTCGAACAGGCATTGAATCCCAGCTATTTAAGCCAAGTGCCACCAGCAAGGTTACGATGTTAATCGGCCACATCCCAATCGCAGATGGAATAATGCCATCTTCAATTGCTGATTTTGCTGATGAGATCGCTAAGAAATAGGCTAAGTAAATCAGTACCGCTGGTGCTAATTTAGCAAATCGTCCTTGGCGAGGGTTGACCGCAGACAGTGGCACAACAATCATCACTAACAGCGGAATACATAAGATAAGAGAAAAACGCCATTGCAATTCTGCTTTTGCGGCAAGGTTACTCTCTTTCATCAAATCAAGTGTAGGTAACGCTTCCCAGTCACGATTGCCTTGCTTCACTTCACGTTGACCAATAAGGGCTTGGTAATTATTGAAGTGTGTAATGGAGTAATTTAATTGGGTAGGGATACCTTCATAGCGGGTACCGTCATTAAGCTCTAACATTTGACGACCATCAGGCTGCTCGGTGAGCATACCATGATCAGCCACCATCACACTTGGCTGCAAGGTGTCTGTTGCTTTTAATTGGGCAATAAAGACTTTACTTAATTTTGAGCCTTTGTCGGTAATGTCATCAACAAACACCACGCCTTTGCCGTCAGGAGTTTGTTGGAACGTCCCTTTCACCAGCATATTTAAGCCAGGACCCGCTTTCGCCTTTTCCATTACTTGCTCAACATGATCTTGTGACCAAGGGGCTAGCCATAACGCATTCACTGCTGCAATTGAGCCAGTGATTAATGCTAATGCTAATGCTGATTGGAGTAACAACTTATTACCCATACCAGTTGCATTCATCACTGTGATTTCACTTTCAGCGTACAATCGACCGAAAGTCAGTAAGATACCGATATAGAGGCTAAGAGGAAGCATTAACAATGCCATAGAGGGAATCGATAATCCCATCAAGGTCATAATGAGATCACTCGGGATCGAGCCATCGCTTGCATCGGCTAAAATGCGAATAAACTTTTGGCTAATAAAGACAAGGAAAAGAACAAAAAGTACCGCAATTTGGCTCTTTAATGTCTCTCTCGTCAAATACCTAACAATAATCACGCGTTATATTCCCATAGAAAACTTGTTTTTTTGATGGAATCACTATAGTTTTTCGTTAAATCAGTTATTTTTTTATCTTTCAGCTAAATGAAAGACCGCATTCTAAGCGTATACCGAAATCTCGGTAGAGCAAACAAGTGTGGTATTATCCAACATTTAGCGTTAATTGTCTTTATTAGGATGTTAGGAGTACGCATGGAGTTCAGTGTAAAAAGCGGCAGCCCCGAGAAACAGCGTAGTGCTTGTATTGTCGTTGGCGTCTTTGAACCACGTCGCCTCTCTCCAATCGCGGAACAGCTAGATAAAATCAGTGATGGTTATATTAGCTCCTTACTGCGTCGCGGCGACCTTGAAGGTAAGCCTGGGCAAATGCTCTTACTACACCATGTACCAAATGTACTATCAGAGCGTGTGCTTCTGGTTGGTTGTGGTAAAGAACGTGAACTTGATGAACGCCAATATAAGCAGATCATCACCAAAACAATCAGCACCTTAAATGAAACAGGTTCAATGGAAGCGGTTTGCTTCTTAACTGAACTACACGTTAAAGGTCGTGATACTTACTGGAAGGTACGTCAAGCGGTTGAAACCACCAAAGACAGCCTATACACCTTCAATCAGTTTAAGAGCAACAAACCTGAAACACGCCGCCCGCTACGTAAATTGGTATTTAATGTGCCAACTCGCCGTGAATTATCTCTAGGTGAGCGTGCTATTTCTCATGGCTTAGCCATTGCTTCAGGTGTTCGTGCAAGTAAAGACCTAGGTAATATGCCGCCAAACGTGGCAAACCCTGCTTACCTTGCATCGCAAGCTCGTCGTCTTGCTGATGATTTTGAAACGGTTTCAACTAAAATCATCGGTGAGCAAGAAATGCAATCTCTTGGTATGACGTCATACCTCGCGGTTGGTCGTGGCTCGAAAAACGAAGCCATGATGTCAGTTATCGAATATAAAGGTAACCCAGATCCTGACGCTAAGCCGATTGTCCTCGTTGGTAAAGGCTTAACGTTTGATTCAGGCGGTATCTCTATCAAGCCTGGCGCACAAATGGATGAGATGAAGTACGACATGTGTGGTGCTGCATCTGTTTTTGGCGCAATGAAAGCGCTTGCTAAGCTAAACTTACCAATTAACGTGGTAGGTGTGTTAGCGGGCTGTGAAAATATGCCAGGTGGTAACGCTTATCGTCCCGGCGACATCTTAACCACCATGTCAGGTCAAACCGTTGAAGTATTAAATACTGATGCTGAAGGCCGTTTAGTACTGTGTGATGCACTAACGTATGTTGAACGTTTTGAACCTGAATGTGTTATCGACGTAGCAACCCTAACAGGTGCTTGTGTTGTCGCACTGGGTAATCACATCAGTGGTTTAATGGGTAACCATAACCCACTTGCTCACGAAATCATTAATGCTTCTGAGCAATCAGGTGACCGCGCTTGGCGTTTACCAATGAGTGACGAATACCAAGAGCAAATCGCGAGCCCATTTGCTGATATGGCAAACTTGGGTACTCCAGGTGCCGGTACGATCACTGCAGGTTGTTTCTTATCTCGCTTTACTAAGAAATACAACTGGGCCCACCTTGATATCGCAGGTACAGCTTGGAAAGGCGGTGCAGCGAAAGGTTCAACAGGTCGACCAGTCCCTCTCCTTGTCCAATTCTTGTTAAACCGAGCTGGCCAAGAGATTGTCGAGTAAAAGACATTGAAAAGGGCCGTAAGGCCCTTTTCTTTAGGAACAAAAAACCATGACTCATGCTACGTTTTATATAATCGATGATAAGCAAGAAAGTGCTGATACAGATTTTCAGTGCCATTTTGCCTGTCATCTAGCTGCCATGAGTTACCGACAAGGCAATAAAGTTTATCTTCTTGCCGCAAATAAACAGCAAGCAGAACAAATAGATGAATATCTATGGCAACAAGATCCCGACAGTTTTGTTCCTCACAACCTCGTCGGTGAAGGCCCTAATGGTGGCTCTCCCGTTGAGATTGGCTGGGCAACATTACGTCATACAGGGCATCGTGCCACGCTAATTAATTTAGCGGAAACTGCACCAAATTTTGCCGTAACCTTTGCACAAGTGGTAGACTTCGTTCCTTGCGACGAAAAGCTCAAGCAGTTAGCGCGTGAGCGTTACAAGGCATATCGTCTTGCAGGCATTCAAATTACGACTGCCGCTGCTACTGAGACGCCCTAAATTCCACATAGATTCCTTCTAAGAGCGCTATGGAAAAGACATACAACCCACAATCAATTGAACAAGCGCTATATCAGCGCTGGGAAGAGGCTGGTTACTTTAAGCCTCATGGTGATACATCTAAAGATGCTTACAGCATTATGATCCCACCACCAAACGTCACTGGTAGCCTACACATGGGCCACGCGTTCCAGGATACCATCATGGATACCCTGATCCGTTGTGAGCGTATGAAAGGTAAAAACACCTTATGGCAGGTTGGTACTGACCACGCAGGTATTGCTACCCAAATGGTTGTGGAGCGTAAGATTGCTGCTGAAGAAGGCAAAACTAAGCACGACTACGGCCGTGATGCTTTCATCGACAAGATCTGGGAATGGAAAGGCGAATCTGGTGGCACAATCACTAAACAGCTTCGTCGTCTTGGTGCATCAGTAGACTGGGATCGTGAGCGCTTCACGATGGATGACGGTCTATCAAATGCCGTACAAGAAGTATTCGTACGTTTATACGAAGACGATCTTATCTACCGCGGTAAGCGTCTAGTTAACTGGGATCCTAAGCTACACACTGCGATTTCAGATCTAGAAGTAGAAAACAAAGACACCAAAGGCCACATGTGGCACTTCCGCTACCCACTAGCAGATGGCGTGAAAACAGCAGACGGTAAAGACTACATCGTTGTTGCAACCACACGTCCAGAAACCATGCTAGGTGATACAGGTGTTGCTGTGAACCCAGAAGATCCACGTTACATGGATCTGATCGGTAAAGAGATCATTCTCCCTATCGTAGGTCGTCGTATTACTATCGTTGGTGACGAACACGCTGACATGGAAAAAGGCACAGGTTGTGTGAAGATCACCCCTGCGCACGATTTCAACGACTACGAAGTAGGTAAGCGTCATAGCCTACCTATGATCAACATTCTAACTTTTGACGCTAACATCCGTGACGCGGCAGAAGTATTTAATACAAACGGTGAGCCAAGCGACGCATACAGCGCAGAGCTACCTGCGAAATACCACGGTATGGAGCGTTTCGCTGCACGTAAAGCTATCGTTGCTGAGTTCGATGAACTAGGTCTTCTAGAAGAGATCAAAGATCACGACCTACAAGTGCCATACGGCGACCGTGGTGGCGTGGTTATCGAACCAATGCTAACTGACCAATGGTACGTACGTACTGCACCGCTAGCTAAACCTGCGGTAGAAGCCGTTGAAAACGGTGACATCAAGTTTGTACCTAAGCAATACGAAAATATGTACTTCTCTTGGATGCGTGACATTCAAGACTGGTGTATCTCTCGTCAACTTTGGTGGGGTCACCGCATCCCAGCATGGTACGACAACAACGGTAATGTATACGTAGGTCGTACAGAAGAAGAAGTTCGTGAGAAAAACAACCTTGCACCTGTTGTGGTGCTTCGCCAAGACGATGACGTGTTAGACACATGGTTCTCTTCTGCACTATGGACATTCGGTACGCAAGGCTGGCCTGAAAACACAGCAGATCTTCAAACGTTCCACCCTTCAGATGTATTGGTGACAGGTTTTGACATCATCTTCTTCTGGGTTGCACGTATGATCATGATGACCATGCACTTCTGTAAAGATGAAGACGGCAAAGCACAAGTACCATTCAAGACAGTTTACGTAACGGGTCTGATCCGTGACGAAAACGGCGACAAGATGTCTAAGTCTAAGGGTAACGTACTTGACCCTATCGACATGATCGACGGTATTGATCTTGAATCTCTGGTTGAGAAGCGCACTGGTAACATGATGCAGCCTCAACTTGCAGCGAAGATCGAAAAGAACACCCGTAAGACATTTGAAAATGGTATCGAACCATACGGTACAGACGCACTACGTTTCACCCTAGCTGCAATGGCTTCAACAGGCCGTGACATCAACTGGGATATGAAGCGTCTTGAAGGTTACCGTAACTTCTGTAACAAGCTATGGAACGCAAGCCGTTACGTACTGATGAACACAGAAGATCAAGATTGTGGTTTTGCTGCAGATAGCGAGCTTGAATACTCTCTAGCTGATAAGTGGATCGAATCTCAGTTCGAGCTAGCAGCAAAAGAATTCAACGCACATATCGACAACTTCCGTCTAGATATGGCTGCGAATACGCTTTACGAATTCATCTGGAACCAATTCTGTGACTGGTACCTAGAGCTAACTAAACCTGTTCTATGGAAAGGCTCTGAAGCACAACAACGTGCAACGCGCCGTACCCTAATCACAGTACTTGAGAAGACTCTACGTCTTGCTCATCCAGTACTACCTTACATCACTGAAACTATCTGGCAGAGCGTGAAGCCGCTAGTAGACGGTGTTGAAGGTGACACTATCATGCTACAAGCTCTACCTCAGTACGATGAAAACAACTTCGACGCTGAAGCACTAGCTGATATCGAGTGGGTGAAAGGCTTTATCACTAGTATCCGTAACCTACGTGCGGAATACGATATTGCGCCAAGCAAGCCACTTGACGTAATGCTAAAAGCAGCTGATGAAAAAGATGCAGCACGCCTTGAAGCTAACCGTACAGTACTAATGTCTCTAGCGAAACTGGAGTCACTAAACGTACTAGAAGCTGGCGCAGAAACACCAGCATGTGCAACAGCACTGGTAGCGAAATCTGAGCTAATGATCCCAATGGCGGGCCTAATCAATAAAGATGCAGAGCTTGCACGTCTTGCAAAAGAAATTGCCAAGACTGAAGGTGAGATCAAGCGCATCGAAGGTAAGCTAGGTAACGAAGGTTTCGTTGCTAAAGCGCCAGAAGCGGTTATCGCAAAAGAGCGTGAGAAGCTTGAAGGCTACCAAGAAGCACTTGCTAAACTTGCTGAGCAAAAAGAAACTATCGCTGCACTATAATCTGCACTGATAATCTCTCGTAATAAAAACCGATGGCTTAGGCTGTCGGTTTTTTTTATATCTCCAGTTTGATCTCTTTAATCATATAATAGCTTTTACCTATTAGTAGAATATAAAGTAACGAATTTAGTTATTGATGTTTTTCCATGATAATGACTTCATCGAATTGAGGATCAGATTATGAAAAAAACAATCAGTTTTGCCGCCATCCATTTTACTGTTGCTTTTACAGTGGCTTACCTTCTTACAGGCGACATTATTATTGGTAGTTTAATCGCAATGATCGAGCCTATGGTTAACACCGTAGCCTTCTATTTCCATGAAAAAGTGTGGCAAAGCAAAACACTTAAACAGTCACGCTTTAGCACACCAAGTCGTAAAACCGTTAGCTTTGCGATTATTCATTTCAGCGTTGCATTTAGCGTAGTGTATCTACTAACAGGTGACATCCTTATTGGCAGTTTAATGGCAATGGTTGAGCCTGCGATTAATACCATGGCTTACTACTTCCATGAGCGTGTATGGCAACGTAAAGACAATAGCCAACAAGAAAAACACCAACACTCTTGGTTAGACGCAATGGCTTGTCAGCACTGATCACAACATCATTAACAATAAGATCGATTGACATTGTTGTAGGCTGCAACTAATTTAATTGCGTTGTGCAATTAAACTCAAGGATGGATCATGCAGCCCCAACAACTTCGTCAACTCTCTCGGCAATTAGTCCGTCAATTAGGCATGCTCAATAGCCAATGTGGACAACTCGCCTTAACCCCAGTCCAAGCACATACCTTGATTGAACTTGAGCAAGGCCCTTGTACAGTTAATCAAATGGCTGAACGGCTACGGGTTGATAAATCCAATGCCAGTCGTAATCTTGCCATGCTGCTCAATCAAGGGCTTATTGATTCAATCCCAAATCCTGATGATAAACGTAGCCAACTGTCTCAACTTACCTCAAATGGTAAACGCACTCTCACCACCTTGCACCACCAACTAGATCAAGATACCCAAGCGATTTTAGATCAACTTGATCAAGACGAAATCGACCAACTCGAAAGTAGCTTGATCCGTTACTACAAGGCGCTAACGATAACGGAGCATCAACACGGTTATACGATAAGAGCAATCACACCGCTAGATAATGCCGCCGTTGCAGCGCTTATTCGTCGGGTATCAGCAGAATATGGATTAACACCTGATAGAGGTTTTAGTGTTGCCGATCCTCACCTTGATGATCTGTGTCAGCACTACCAAGCTGCGAATAGCCACTATTGGGTAATAGAAAAAAATAATCGAATTTTAGGCTGTGGCGGCATCGCACCATTAGCGGGTGATACGCAGTGGAGTGAGCTACAAAAAGTCTTTTTCTTACCCGAGCTCAGAGGCAAAGGACTCGCACGAACACTGACCGTTAAAGCGTTAAAGTTTGCTCGAGAAAATGGCTTTAAAGGCTGCTATTTAGAAACCACTGAAGTGTTAAAAGAAGCAGTGAAACTCTATCAATCACTAGGTTTCGTTGAAATTCCTACTGCATTAGGCAGTACCGGGCATGATGCGTGTGAAATTCACATGCTAAAAACCTTCTAACCCGTTATTAAGGTGTAAGGTTAAGACAATAAAAAAGCCTGCGGAGTGACTCAGCAGGCTTTATATTTCTCACAAGTACTATGAATTAATAACTTTGCTTTAGGTGATAAACACGTAAACCTTGCACTAGTTCATCGTAACTAGCTGAACCTAAGTATTTAACTTGGCGTTGGTGCTCAGGAACAAGGGTAAAGCTTGAATCTTCAAAACGCCCTTCCCCTTCAAACTCAAGATGGACATAAAAAGCAGGCTTACTGCTACTTAACATCACAAAGATCTCACCATGTAACTCTGCTACTTCAAAACGCAGATCAGGATCTTCTAATTCACACTCTTTCGGTTTGGCTGGGAAGTAGGTATTTTCAATTAACTTCTCGCCATTGCGTAAATGAACATGGAAAAAGCCTTCGTTTTCACGCCCATCTAAATCTTCATTCAACCACTCCCATGCCACTTTTGTGCTATCAGGAGTTAAGAATTCAGAAATCGGCTCACGATATAAGATCTCACCTTCCCAACTTTGCCATACCACTTCGCCTTTCAGCTCAGCACTGTCACGACCATCGTTGATCAAATGCAGCTTGACCCCTTGTTCATCACGAATAAAGGTCGCCATTTGCTGATCAAAGAAACGACGCACATGGTAGTGCAACTGCTTCCAACGGCCGCTGTATTCCAGCGATGACCATGAGCTTACTGGCCAACAATCATTTAATTGCCAGTATAAAATGCCACGGTTGGTTGGCTTATGGGCGCGCCAGTATTCCACTGCGGTTTTGATCGCCATCGCCTGTTGTACCTGCGATAAGTACAGCATATTGACGAAACCATTAGGAAAGCGGAAATAGCGGGTAAACATCTCAGTGATGATTGAGTTACCACGGCTGTTTTTCTGATGACACTCAAAACTTGGTGAGGTGATGTTCCAGTCTTGCTCAGGTGCAAATGTCTTCACTGTAGGCAAAGATGGCCATGATTGGAAGCCAAACTCAGAGCAGAAACGTGGGGTGACACTTTGGTACGCTTCTAAGTCTTTACCTGAATGCCACACATCCCAAAAATGCATATCACCACGTTTATCGTCATGCCATGCATCACCAAAGTCTAACTCACCGTTACATGGTGAACTCGCCCAGAAACGACGAGAAGGATCTTCTTGCTCAACCACTTCAGCTAATGCGCGATTTAAGCGATCGTAGTTAACTAGATATTTTTCACGATTTTGACGAGACTCTGGGTACCAGCTGATCGCACCGATTACTTCGTTATCACCACACCATAGCGCAAGGCTGGCGTGATCTTTTAGACGACGCACCTGATATTCCACTTCTTGACGCACTTCTGCCACAAAATCAGGGGTTGATGGATATAGCGCACAGGCAAACATAAGATCTTGCCACACTAAGATCCCAAGCTCATCACATAGCTCATAGAAGATGTCTTTTTCATACATTCCACCGCCCCATACGCGTAGCATATTCATATTGGCGGCAACTGCATCTTCTAACAGTGAACGATAACGTTCATCCGTCATACGCGCTGGCATCGCATCCATTGGGATCCAGTTTGCACCGCGAGCTGATATATCAACATCGTTCACTTTAAAGACCATGCTCTGGCCTAGTTCATCATCTTCGGTGATCAACTCAAGCTTACGCAGACCAATCTTCTTATCGATCTTATTGCCATCAGCTTCAATTTTTAGATCGTATAAGCGTTGTTTACCGTAACCTGCTGGCCACCAGCGACGAGGCTCAACAATACGGAATAACACACACGCTTTGGTTGCATCACGATCAAGCGTTAACTGGAAGGTTTGATCATCAAACGTGACGGCGGCTGTCGCTAAACCTTTATCTGACACCACTTCATAGTTCAAGGTAACGGAAAGCTCACACTCTTGCTCTAACCATTTTTGCTTCGTACTAATATGACTAATACGAACATGCTCAATTGGCTGTAGCTCAATATCGCCATATACCCCAAGAACCGATAAACAAATACCCCAGTCCCAACCTGCATGACATTGGGTTTTACGCAAGGTATTCATATGTGGAATTTGGTTGTTTCCTTCCGCCCATGGTACTGGAAATGGCAGTTTATCAGCACGCTTTTTAGCAGCAAGATCGGCACGATGTAATACGATTTCAATACGGTTGCTGCCAACTTGCAGACAACTTAATACATCCACTTTGTGGCGCATAAACATATTATTGAAATCAGCCACGGTGTGACCGTTTAAACGAATTTCAGCAACGGTATCAAGGTGATCCATCACTAAATCCATCGCATTACAGGCTAACTGCGCTTCGGTTAAGTCGAACTGTCGACTTACTATCCAGTCGCACTCCCCAACCCATTGGACTTTCTTTTCATTGGTTGCCCAGTAAGGATCAGGGATCTCACCTGCAGCAAAAAGTGCAGAATGAACATCACCTGGTAAATCAATATGCAGATCTTGTAAAGCCGCTCGCTGAACACAGGTTAATTGCCATTGACCATTAAGCGAAATTGTCATCATAACTCCAGCACTGAGTACACTCAGTAAGCTTGATAATAAAAAAGGTATATCTACGCAGTTTTTCAATAACACACTGTGATCATTATTAAAGTTTGATCATTAAGCAGAATAAAAAGTGCGAGTCCCCACAGCTAAAAGGCGAAAAAGCCAGCAAATATGCCGGCTTTTTTATTATTCGTCTATTTTTAAACGATTATTCTTCGTCGTCGTACTCTTCGTCGTCGTCTTCACCAGACTCGAAGTAAGTACCCCAACCGTCGTAATCGATCTTGTGTTTTTCAGCAAGTTTGATCAACTTCTCAGCTTGTTCATCGATCAATTCAGCTTTTAGTGCCGATTCCATTACCGCGTCAAAGCAAACAACCTTACCGCCGCCATCTTCTGGATCTAACTCAAGCTCTTCAGCTTCTAGTACTTCAAAACCAAGTTTAAATGCTTCTACAGCTGCACCTTCTAGCTCTTCAAATGTATCAGCTGAGAAATGGTGCTCAATCGTATAAAGAGCATCTGGCTCACTGCCATCTTCAAGTAGTGCGGCAATAATTTCGCGCGTTTCTTCTTTTTGCTCTTCGATTAGTTCTGCATAAGACATGGGTTCACTCCAACTGTGGAATCAATTTGCTGGCAAATATCGCATGGTTTGCACTCAATTACCACCTGTTAAAACACCACCACTGACAATTCCCTAAATAGCCTTTGTTATCCCACTATGTTGGACTGTCTATAAGCCATGATAAAAGCCTAATTAAAGTAAATAAAATTGCTTAATAAGCGAACAAGTATTCACAACAAGCTAATAATAAGATAAACATAACGTAACATTATTAAATATCGAGCACCTAGGGATGACAGGTCGCATTCGATGTAAAGCAGCATAAAATGAACAGAGGGAACTCGTATGGCTTTTAATCTTCGTAACCGTAACTTCCTTAAATTACTCGATTTTACTCCTCGTGAAATTCAACACCTGCTAGAGCTCTCCGCTGAATTAAAGAAAGCGAAATATAATGGCTATGAACAGCCACGCCTAACGGGAAAAAATATTGCGCTCATTTTTGAAAAAGCATCAACGCGTACCCGTTGTGCATTTGAAGTGGCAGCATTCGATCAAGGCGCACGCGTTACATATTTAGGCCCATCGGGCTCGCAAATTGGTCACAAAGAATCGATGAAAGACACTGCGCGCGTATTGGGTCGTATGTACGATGGTATTGAATACCGTGGCTTTGGTCAGTCTGTGGTTGAAGAGTTAGGGCAATACGCAGGCGTACCAGTTTGGAATGGCTTAACCGATGAATTCCATCCAACTCAAATTCTGGCAGATTTCTTAACCATGCAAGAGCATGGACGCGGCAAACAGCTTCATGAAATCACCTTTGCTTATTTAGGCGATGCACGCAATAACATGGGTAACTCGCTACTTGTCGGTGCGGCAAAAATGGGGATGGATATTCGCCTTGTAGCACCAAAAGCATTTTGGCCTGAAGCAGATCTAGTCGCACAGTGCCAAGCCATCGCAGCTGAAACAGGGGCGAAAATCACCCTAACAGAGAACGTGCAAGAAGGCGTGCAAGGCTGTGACTTCTTATATACCGATGTGTGGGTATCAATGGGAGAAGCAAAAGAAGCTTGGGCCGAGCGTATTAAGCTGATGCTACCGTATCAAGTGAATATGGCGCTACTCAAAGCAACAGGCAACCCACATGTAAAATTCATGCACTGTTTACCCGCTTTCCATGGTGAAGACACGGTGATTGGTAAAGAGTTAGCACAAGAATATCCAGAGCTTGCACAGGGTATTGAAGTCACTGATGAAGTGATTGAGTCTAAACACTCCATTGTTTTTGATGAAGCTGAAAACCGTATGCACACCATCAAAGCAGTCATGGTGGCAACATTAGGTCACTAATAACGATAGACAATTGATAGTTTTCGCAAACGCTTGCGTCACTAAAAAATGGCGGTATAATCCTTGCCAATTTGTCTAACACGAGCTAACACATGAACCTGACAATAACGTTACTAACAACTTATCGTCACCGCTTTTTCACGAAGGTTCGTGTTTCTATTTTTTCAAAAAAAGCCTCCTTTTGTTAAGGAGGCTTTTTTTTGTCTGGAAATCGGCAAATAGCACGGTTTGACCGTTTATTAGCGTTATTTATTTTTATTTTGAGGGAAAGAAGCCATGGCTAATTCGCTGTTTAAAAAGCATATTATTTCCATCCCAGAACTAAGCCGCGCCGAGCTTGAACTAATTATCCAAACCGCTGGACAATTAAAAGCCGAGCCAAATCCGGAATTGCTAAAAAACAAAGTTATCGCAAGTTGCTTCTTTGAGCCTTCAACCCGTACTCGCCTTTCCTTTGAAACTGCTGTTCAACGCCTTGGCGGTACAGTGGTAGGTTTTGATACCGCAGGCAATACTTCACTTGCCAATAAAGGTGAAACCCTGTCTGATTCCGTTCAAGTGATCACCTCTTATGTTGATGCTTTTGTCATGCGTCACCCTCAAGAAGGTGCAGCACGTTTAGCTTCTGAGTTCTCAAATGGTACGCCTGTGATCAATGGCGGTGATGGGGCAAACCAGCACCCAACACAAACCCTGTTAGATTTGTTCACCATCTATGAAACCCAAGGTACGCTAGATAATATCAACATCGCTTTTGTCGGTGACTTGAAATACGGTCGTACCGTGCACTCTTTAACCCAAGCACTATCTAAGTTTGAGAACGTGAAGTTCTTCTTTATTGCACCTGAAGTACTCGCAATGCCTGACTATATTTGTGAAGAATTAGATGACGCAGGTATCGCTTACAGCTTGCATAGCGATATGGAAGATGTGATCCCAGAGCTCGATATCCTTTACATGACTCGCGTCCAAAAAGAGCGCTTTGACGAATCTGAGTACGCACATATGAAAGCAGCTTACATCTTAACGGCGAAGATGCTTGAAGGTGCACGTGACAACTTAAAAGTGCTTCACCCTCTGCCACGTGTTGATGAAATTACGGTAGATGTCGATAAAACCAAGCATGCTTACTTCTTCCAGCAAGCAGAGAACGGTGTTTACGCACGTCAGGCACTATTAGCCCTAGTTCTTAACGAAACTTTATAAGCAGGAGCGATGATCATGTCTAAAGAAACCCAACTTAAAGTTGAAGCCATCAAAAACGGCACTGTTATCGACCATATTCCTGCTCACGTAGGCATTAAGGTACTTAAGCTATTTAGCATGGATAACTCAAACCAGCGCGTGACTATTGGTCTGAATCTGCCTTCGTCAGCACTTGGTGCCAAAGATCTGATCAAGATCGAAAACGTCTTTATCAATGAAGATCAAGCGAACCAGCTAGCGTTATACGCACCGAAAGCAACAGTTAACCAAATTGAAAACTATGAAGTGGTGAAGAAACTGAATTTATCACTGCCAGATTTTATCGGTGCAGTATTTAAGTGTCCAAATACGAACTGTATTTCCCACGGCGAGCCCGTCGATAGCGGTTTTAAAGTATTAACCAAAAAAGCAGATATTCAGCTGAAATGTAAATACTGCGAAAAAGTCTTCTCCCGCGAAATTGTGACCGAGTGCGGCGCTTAACCTCAGTCAATTCTTTTGCCTGCTATGCAAACCGTCATAGCAGGCAATTCATTACATATCATCAATGAGCTTACCACAACCATCAGCACCTCTCTGAAAATCAGTATTAACACTACACATCAATACGTTATGCTAATCACAGTTTAGTGATAACCATCAAGTTTCTTATTCTCCTTAATTGATATTATTTTATTCCTTAAAGGTATTCCCTTTCTTTTGCTTTGCGTCTTACTAGCACAGCCGCATCCAATAACAATAAATACAAGGAGCTGTCCGTGACTGGGCATGAATTCCCTAACGCTATTTCCTGTCATTTCAACGATGAAGATATGACAGCTGCCTGCAAACGGCTATTACAAAAACAAAGCTTTTCCACTCAAGATGATATTCGCCATTCATTAGCTGAACTTGGCTTTGAAGATATTAGTCAATCTACGGTATCGCGCCTTTTGGCAAAGCTTAAAATCATTAAAGTGCCCAATGCTTACGGCAAAAGAGTTTACTGCTTAACCGAAAGTACAGAGCCTGCACACCTGCACGCTGCAATTTCATCGCAAATAGAATCAGTTACCCATAATCAACTACTCGTGGTGGTAAAAACACGTCCAGGTTGTGCACAACTGGTTGCTAGGATCATCGATCTTCATCCTCATACTACAGTTTTAGGCACTATTGCTGGTAATGACACCATCATGGTTGCACCTCACGATATTCAGCAGATCGGAGAATGTGAAGCCGCAGTCTGTCAATGTCTAGGCTTACGATAAAAACCTCGATTGCAGCTTGAATATCTCTTACTTTGTCCCCATAACTATAACAATATCGGTGACATGCTTAGCATGAATCCACTGTTTACCTATATTTGCTCTCGTTGTATTTACACCGTATGAGCACAACCTGACAATAAGTAAGGAAAAACAATGACTAAGGTTCTTCACACAGAGCAAGCTCCTGCTGCAATCGGTCCATACGTACAAGGTGTTGATCTTGGCAACATGGTACTAACTTCAGGTCAGATCCCTGTAAATCCAACAACAGGTGAAGTGCCTGAAGATATCGCAGCACAAGCACGTCAATCTTTAGATAACGTTAAAGCTGTTGTTGAGTCTTCAGGTCTACAAGTTTCAGACATCGTAAAAATGACGGTTTTCGTTAAAGATCTTAACGATTTCGCAGCAGTTAACGAAGTTTACGGTAACTTCTTCGACGAGCACAATGCACCATACCCAGCACGTTCTTGTGTTGAAGTTGCACGTCTACCAAAAGATGTGAAAATCGAGATCGAAGCTATCGCTGTTCGTAAATAATCTCGTATTGATGGTGCGCGATTAAACTCATCTGCACCAGAAAACAGATATAAAAAAAGCTGCCAAGGTGAACGCCTTGGCAGCTTTTTTATTGTGCGCTATTGATGACTTATTTAATTGCAAAAGCAAATACTTGGCTAAACCATGCGGTAAATAACTCAGGCTGTGATTCTAAAGCTTGCTTAATGTCTTCTTCTTTCCACCAGCGATAATCCATCACTTCATCAGGATTAGGTACAACGCTGATCTCGCCAGTATCTGCAACTAAGACATGATCAAGCTCATGCTCAAACAGTTGGTTATCAAGCGTTGCGTGATAGCAAAAGTGACCAATATCAGCTAATGCTTGAACCTCAATGATCCCCATCTCTTCAGCTAACCGACGAATACCTGCTTGCTCTATCGATTCATGCTGACGAGGGTGAGAGCAACAAGTATTGGTCCACAAACCACCGCTGTGATATTTGTGCATTGCACGTTGTTGTAGCAAATATTCTCGACCTGAAGGGGTATTACGGTACAACAGCACCGAAAAGGCCAAGTGCAACACGCCCTCTTTATGCGCTGCCATTTTTTCTTGCAAGCCTTGGAATTCACCTTGGCTATCAACCAAGATCACATACTCTTCCGTCATTATTCTTTTTCTTCTGTTAGCTATGATTCCCTGTATCTTCAGGGGAATAAAATAAAACAAGGACATGTCATCAACATGTCCTTGTTCATTAAAACTTGGTGTTCTCTATTATTATATTTTAGCGCTTGTTACGCTCATTCGCTTCAGCATTTAGCTCTGCTAGCTTCTCTGCCATTAAATCATGACAACGAGTTGATAAGCTGCGAACATCATCTTTGCTTAAGCCATCCGTTGAAACAGGCTTCATTACTTCAACGATAACAACACCATTGTCCCAGCGATTTAAGCTTACATTATCTGTAGAGCTACAAACGATAGGCACAACAGGAACATTGGCACCGATAGCGGCATGGAAAGCACCCGTTTTAAATGGCAGTAAGCCACGACCACGAGAGCGTGTGCCTTCAGGGAACATCCACACCGATACTTTATTTTGTTTGATCTTCTCAACCACTTGGCTAATGGTGCTCACAGCCTTACTGCGATTAGCACGATCAATTAAGATGTTACCTGTGATCCAATATAGCTGACCAAATAAAGGGATCCACACAAGACTCTTTTTACCTACCGTCACGGTACGTGGCATGATTGCACCAGATACTGTAAATAAGTCGTAGTTATTCTGATGGTTAGCAATGTATACCGCAGAGCCTAGTTCTTCAGCTGCATCATCGGCATAACGGATCTCTAATTTGATCCCAAGTACACGTGACATCTTGCTAAATAAGCGTCCAAACGTATAAACGTGTTTAGGGTTACGTGGGCTTAATAAACAGTAACCACAGCCACCGATAAACATGACGATGGCAAAAATTGCGACAGCAAAAATCCGCAATAGAAAAATCATTTTAGCTCTCCTCAGCGTACAAGCGTTCGCTAGTATACTCAGCATAAGAGAAAATACACGCTTTATGTGTACGCTTTACCCATTAATTACAATAATGTTAATGGTAAATACAGGGATAAATAACACAAAAAAGCCCTCATAAGAGGGCTTTAACTATTCATAAACGCAATATTTAAGCGTCAGTATCTGAATCAGAACTCGCGTCTTTCGGTGAGTCAATTTCCATACGTGTTACACGTTGTAAGCCACGTGGTAGCATTGAACCACGACGACCACGCTCACCACGGAAGTTATCTAAATCCGCAGGTTTTAAGCACAGCTTACGCTTACCTGCATGCAATGTAACATGGGTATCTGCCCCAATCACCGCAAGATAAGACAAGAACTCTTCTCGAGCTTTGGCACGTGCCGATGGAATATTGATGATCTTGTTACCCTTACCTTTACCCAGTTGTGGTAAATCTTTAATTGGGAACAATAACATACGACCTTCATTAGTGATCGCTAAGATCTCGTCGTTATCAATATTATCAACGGGCTGAGGCGGTAATACGGCAGCATTTTCAGGTACGGTTAATAAGGCTTTACCGCTCTTATTCTTCGATACCATGTCCGTACTCTTACAGATGAAGCCGTAACCTGCATCCGATGCCATTAACCATAGTTGCTCATCTTCTGCCATCAACACTTGGCGCATATTTGTGCCAGGTGTTAGATTCAAGCGACCTGTAATTGGCTCACCTTGGCTACGTGCTGACGGTAAACTATGAGATTCTAACGCATAGCTTCGACCATCAGATCCTAGGAAGATAGCTGGCTGATTACTCTTACCTCGAGCATGTGCAAGGTAGTTATCACCAGACTTATAGCTTAACGTGGTTGGATCAACCTCATGACCTTTCGCATGACGGATCCAGCCTTTGTCAGACAGTACAACGGTAATCGCTTCACTTGGAATCAAGTCTCGCTCAGTCAGTGCTTTTGCTTCTTCACGCTCAACAAGCGGTGAACGACGCTCATCACCATACTTTTCAGCATCTGATAGAATTTCTTTTTTGATCAGGGTATTTAGACGACGCTCAGAGCCTAATAGCTTCTCTAGCTGCTCACGCTCTTTAGAAAGTTCGTCTTGCTCACCACGGATCTTAATCTCTTCCAGTTTCGCTAACTGACGCAATTTAATTTCTAAAATCGCATCGGCTTGAATCGCAGATAAATCAAAACGTGACATTAACTCGGCTTTTGGATCATCTTCACTACGGATGATTTCAATCACTTCATCAATGTTTAGGTAAGCAGCCAGTAAGCCTTCTAAGATGTGCAGACGCGCAATCACTTTGTCTAAACGGTATTGCAGACGACGACGCACAGTAGTACGACGGTACTCTAACCATTCAGCAATAATTTGTACTAAACCTTTTACTTGCGGACGACCATCAAGACCAAGCATGTTCAGGTTGGCACGGAAGCTCTTTTCTAAATCTGTTGAAGCAAACAGGTGATTCATCAACTGCTCGCAATCAATACGATTAGAACGTGGCACAATCACGATACGAGTGGGATTTTCGTGATCAGATTCATCACGAAGATCTTCCACCATTGGCAATTTCTTCGCACGCATTTGGCTTGCGATTTGCTCAAGTAATTTCGCACCGGATGTTTGGTGTGGCAGCGCAGTAATAACGATATCACCGTTCTCTTTATGCCAAACCGCACGCATTTTAATGCTGCCACGACCGCTCTTGTAGACTTTCTTTAAGTCTGCTTTCGAAGTAATGATTTCCGCTTCTGTTGGGTAATCAGGACCTTGAACAAATTCCATCAGCGCATCAAGATCCGCTTTTGGATTATCAATCATATGTACTGCCGCATTTGCCACTTCACGGGCATTATGCGGTGGGATATCTGTCGCCATACCAACGGCAATACCCGTCACGCCATTAAGCAAAATATGCGGCAGACGTGCTGGCAACATTTTTGGCTCTTGCATGGTACCGTCAAAGTTCGGAACCCAATCAGCCGTACCTTGACCTAGCTCAGAAAGCAGCACTTCAGAAAAACGAGACAAACGTGATTCGGTATAACGCATCGCCGCGAATGATTTCGGATCATCCGGAGCACCCCAGTTACCTTGACCGTCAACCAGTGGGTAGCGGTAAGAGAACGGCTGCGCCATCAATACCATGGCTTCATAACAAGCTGAATCACCGTGTGGGTGGTATTTACCTAGTACGTCACCGACGGTACGAGCAGATTTTTTATATTTTGCTGTCGCACTTAACCCCAGTTCTGACATCGCATAAACAATACGACGTTGTACCGGTTTTAAACCATCACCGATGAACGGCAAGGCACGATCCATGATCACGTACATGGAGTAATTTAAATAAGCGTCTTCAGTAAACTTCCTTAGCGGAAGCTGTTCAACGCCATCCATTGAGACATCTGTCATCGTAAGATAATCCGTCTTTAATTTTGCTTATCCGCAAGCCATTGCCTGCGGATGAAATAGAGTAGAAAAAGCTGCTTATACTTCAGCCATATCGCCTTTGCTTTGTAACCAATGACGACGATCTTCGGCACGCTTTTTACCTAAAAGCATATCCATCATTTCGTTCGTTTCACTGTCATCATCAATAGTCAGCTGGACTAAGCGGCGAGTATTTGGATCCATGGTCGTTTCACGCAACTGCAGTGGGTTCATCTCACCCAGACCTTTGAATCGCTGTACGTTCACTTTGCCACGTTTGCCTTTTAAGCGATCTAAAATGCCATTTTTCTCCGCTTCATCAAGGGCGTAGTACACTTCTTTACCCAAGTCGATACGGTACAGTGGTGGCATTGCGATAAACACGTGACCAGCACGTACTAGCGCTTCAAAGTGCTTCATAAATAGCGCACAAAGTAGGGTTGCGATATGAAGACCATCGGAGTCCGCATCGGCAAGCACACAGATCTTACCGTAACGTAAGCCGCTTAAATCATCGCTATCAGGATCAATACCCAGTGCGACCGAAATATCATGGACTTCTTGTGAAGCTAACACTTGATCGGCAGAGACTTCCCACGTATTTAGGATCTTACCGCGAAGTGGCATGATCGCTTGATACATACGATCACGTGCTTGCTTCGCAGAGCCACCTGCCGAGTCACCCTCTACTAGGAATAATTCGGTGCGGTTGAGATCTTGCTGTGAACAGTCAGCCAATTTACCTGGCAGTGCAGGGCCTGAGGCAATCTTCTTACGGACAACCTTTTTGCTGGCACGCATACGACGATGGGCATTCGCAATACACACTTCTGCCAGTTGTTCAGCCAGTTGTGGGCGCTCGTTTAACCATAAGCTAAAGGCATCTTTCACCACACCTGAAACAAATGCAGCACATTGGCGTGACGATAAACGCTCTTTGGTTTGGCCTGCAAATTGCGGATCTTGGATTTTTACTGATAGTACGTAAGCACAGCGATCCCAGATATCATCTGCAGTTAGCTTTACACCACGCGGTAATAAATTGCGGAATTCACAGAATTCACGCATCGCATCAAGCAAGCCCTGACGCAGACCATTAACGTGGGTACCACCTTGGGCGGTAGGAATAAGGTTAACGTAACTTTCAGTGATCAGTTCACCACCTTCAGGTAGCCACAATAATGCCCAATCAGCCGCTTCCGTTTGTGCGTTAAATACGCCTGTAAATGGCTCTTCTGGCAGTAAGGTATAACCTTTAACACCTTCCGCAAGATAATCTTTCAAGCCATCTTCGTAGCACCAACGAATAGTTTCATCAGTGATCTTATTAGTGAAAACAATCTCTAGTCCCGGGCATAGTACTGCCTTGGCTTTTAGATTGCTCTTAAGGCGAGAAACTGAGAATTTTGCGCTATCGAAGTATTTTGCATCCGGCCAGAAATGAACACGAGTACCTTTCGCACGACGACCACAAGTACCGATCACTTCAAGTTCGGACACTTTATCGCCGTTTTCAAAGGCAATTTGATAAACCTGACCATCACGTTTTACCGTGACTTCAACACGTTTAGAAAGGGCGTTTACCACTGAGATACCTACCCCGTGTAGACCACCAGAGAATTGGTAGTTTTTACCAGAGAATTTACCACCAGCGTGCAGCTTACATAAGATCAGCTCAACCCCTGATACTCCCTCTTCAGGGTGAATATCAACAGGCATACCACGACCATCATCGACGACTTCTAACGATTGATCGGCATGTAGGATCACTTCAACTTTGCGGGCATGTCCAGCCAATGCTTCATCGACACTGTTATCGATAACTTCTTGACCTAAATGGTTAGGTCTCGCCGTGTCGGTATACATACCGGGACGGCGACGTACTGGCTCAAGGCCATTAAGAACCTCAATGGCTCCAGCGTTATAGCTTTGATCTGTCATATCACTGAAATTTACGGGAAAATTTTGAAAATAATAGTCAGTAACCCAGCCTTATATGTCAAGTTCTGGGAAACATTAAGGCTCACGACTGTGAGTTCTGACGCGCTTATCAATAAGCACCTCAGGGTAAATATGTTTTAGAAATACAAACAATGATAGAGAGTATATAGTGACTCTCGCCTGCTAGCGAATGCTAAACATGGCATTATTGCCGCTGTTATAAATCTAAGAATTGGATGATGGCAGCTGGAAATCGTTCAAAATTAACGAAACTATGATCGCCATTCGGCTCAATAGTGCGCTTAGATTGTGCATATTTGGTGACAGCTTGGCGATAATCTAGCACTTCATCGGCTTCTTGCAGTAGTACCCACAAACGCTCTGGGTGGGTTATCGTTTCCACATCAAGTTGCTGCAGTTGTGCCATGTGCTCAGGCACTAGGACATACTCTTCACCACTGTATGGGTTTTGCTGAGATCCAAGATAATCAACCAACAACTCATAAGGTTTAACGGCAGGGTTCACCAGTACCGCTGGCACATCAAATCGCTCACTCAGCCATGTACACAAGTATCCACCGAGTGAACTCCCAACTAAACCAATCTTGTTATCGCCATCTTTTAAGCTCTCCATAAGCTGCGTTAAATACTCAGCAGCATCATTAGGATAGCTTGGCAGTTGCGGCATCACGAGCTGAATATCAGGACGATGTGCAGCACAATACTCTGCCATTTGTAAGGCTTTTAATGATTGTGGCGAGCTATTAAAGCCATGAAGATAAACAAGAACCGATTGCATTAATAACCTGCGGCATCAAAGGTAGGTTTAAACTGATCACCGTCAAGGCGGTGAACATGAGTGATAACGTCGCCTGTCGACGTTAATTCTAAATAACGCCAACCTGGATTTTCTTGGTCTAACGCAAAATCATCTGAGTCTGGCAGAAATTGAATACACGTTGATGGCGTCGCAAGTACTCGTACCCCACGATACATACGATCGAGCTCTTGGTGAATATGCCCACAAAGGATCGCTTTAACCTGAGGGTGCTTTTCAATCACTTCCCATAATGCATCATTATTGTGTAATTGATGCTGATCGAGCCATGCACTGCCCGCAGGTAACGGATGATGATGCAATAGCACTAATGCATGACGTTCTGGGTATTGCGATAACGCGTTATCAAGGAGCGATAATTGCGCTTGAGATAATTGACCGTGCGGAACACCAACCACTTGGCTATCCAATAGGATCATTTGCCAATGTTCGCCCACTAAGACTTGTTCACAGGGTTTAATTTGCTCCGACGGGAGCACTGATGCCATCGTCGGCTGGTAATCATGATTGCCCGGTAACCAAAAACAAGGCTGTGACCAGCGAGCAATGCCCGTGGCAAATTCTTGATAAGATTCAGGCGTATGATCTTGAGAAATATCACCCGTTGCAACAATGGCATCAAATTCACGTGCAACCGTATCTACCGCATCTAACACGGCATGAAAACTCTTTTGTGTTGCCACACCAAGTAATGCACCTGATTCATTGGCAAACAAATGGGTATCTGTAATTTGAAGAAGAACCACACTTTCAGGGTTCAACTGAGGCAGCAAATAGGTCTGCAAAACGTCAAAAACCTTGTCTTTAAATCAATCAAATATAATTAGCAAACAGATTGGTTACTGATCCCATGGCGTAAACAATGGTTTAACCAATCGCCTAAAAAACGATTTACTTGATGTTTCTCATCTTTCTGATGCATACGCAAGTTAGGATAATCATATATTGGCTTTAATCGAGAAATCTGCTGCGCAGAACACACTTCTGCGACTTTAGCATCATGATAAAGCCTGATCGTTAACGAAGGAGAAAGATAATCAGCAACAGATTGCTCCCCTTGTAACTCAAGAGAAATCATCGTGGTATAGCGTGTTGATTCAATGATTTTTAGGCAATACACATCATCACACACTCGATAAAACCTTTCATCCCCCACCGTATCACTACGCGGTAATAACGGGAGCAACTTAGCATAATTGGTTTCATACAAGCGCATCAAGCTTGATAAATCAACAGAATACCGAGAGTTCAAAGATAAAATCCTTTGGTCATTACGACCTTTTGTTTGCCTATTTTTGCAGGCGTGAATAATGAAGCTGTAACCATTGTAATGCAATAATGGTGGCTGCATTTTCAATTCTACCAGATTCTACCCACTCATAGGCTTGTTCACGTGATACTACGTGCACTCGAATATCTTCACTCTCTTCTGCTAGGCCATGAATACCGCTCGCTTGCGTGCTATCCACAGTTCCAACAAAAATATCGAGCATTTCAGAGCAGCCACCAGAACTTGATAAGTAACGTGTGACTTTTTCTATTGCTGAAACCGTTAAGCCTGCTTCTTCCACTGCTTCGCGCTTTACGACATCTTCGGCCGATTCGTCTTGGTGATCGATCATGCCTGCAACAATTTCTAACTGCCAAGGCGCACAATCTGCTGCCATCGCACCAACACGAAATTGTTCAATCAGCACCACGTCATCAGTGATAGGATCATAAGGCAACAATGCTGCCGCATGTCCTCTCTCAAACATTTCACGACTGATTTCACCACTCCAACCACCTGCAAAAAGCTTATGACGAAAACGGTATTTCACCATTTTAAAGAAACCTTGATAAACCGTTTCTTTGGCAACGATATCGACATCTTCCATACCGAATGATTGCGGTTTTTCTGAGTGCTGAGACATGATGTTTCCCTAAATAAATTCAGTGCGCCAAGTCGCAATAATTAACTTACAGCCTAAAAAAGCAGAGAAGATTGACTATCTTTTCATTCAATTGCCTTATCAGCAATGATTTACTTCAACAAATTTGATAAATCTTACACCTTTTTTTAAGTCTCATCGTGTATTGTATAATTCACAAGC
>NZ_SSMG01000462.1 GCF_009873615.1 Photobacterium lucens | reverse complement strand
TATTTGTTCTACTTCTTATCGCGTTTCTTATTTCAACAGATAAAAAGCGTATCCCTGTAAAAATGGTTAGCATTGCATTTGCACTACAAGTGTTATTTGCGTTGATCGTGCTTTACATTCCTGCTGGTAAGTCAGCACTACAAGCAGTAAGTAACGGTGTTACTTATGTAACTGATTACGGTAAAGATGGCTTATCGTTTTTATTCGGTGGCTTAGCAACAGGCAGTATCGGCTTTGTATTCGCTGTTAACGTTCTGGGCATTATCATCTTTTTCTCTGCACTGATTTCTATGCTGTATCACGTAGGCATTATGCAGAAAGTGGTAAATGTGTTCGGTGGCGGCTTGCAACGTATCCTAGGTACAGGTCGTGCAGAATCACTATCAGCAGGGGCGAACATCTTTGTTGGTATGTCAGAAGTGCCACTTGTGATCAAACCGTACCTAAAATCAATGGATGATTCTCAACTGTTTGCTGTGATGACATGTGGCTTAGCATCGGTTGCAGGCTCTACTATGGTCGGTTATGCAGCAGTAGGTGTAGATTTGAATTACCTGATTGCAGCAGCATTTATGTCAGCACCAGCAGGCTTATTGATGTCGAAAATCATTATGCCACCAAGTGACAAAAAGCTTTCTGCTGATGAAATCACTAGCGTTGAGATTCCTAAAGCAACTAACGTAGTAGAAGCATTAGCTGATGGTGCGATGTCAGGTCTTCGTATGGCTGTGACTATCGGTGCAACCTTGATTGCATTCATTAGTGTGATTGCACTGTTTAATGGTCTATTAGGTGATATCGGTGAGTTCTTTGGCATTCAAGGTTTAACATTCCAAATGCTAATTGGTTACCTGTTTGCACCTGTTGCATTATTACTGGGTATTCCAATGAGTGAGGCGGTAACGGCTGGCTCATTAATTGGTCAGAAAGTTGTAATGAACGAATTTGTAGCTTTCATTGACATGATGAAAGTAAAAGATGCGCTATCACCACATTCATTAGCTGTTGTTACTTTTGCACTGTGTGGTTTTGCTAACATCACGACACTAGCAATTCTAATTGGTGGTATGGGAAGCCTAATTCCTGAGCGTCGTCCATTCATTGCGAAATACGGTATCCGTGCCGTTGCTGCTGGTGTACTAGCAAACCTAATGAGCGCAGCGATCGTTAGCATTATCTTGTTAATGTAATAACGTTTCACTGAACATAAAAAGAAGCCGACTGAGTACTTAGTGTGCAGTCGGCTTTTTGCTATTTAGATTTCACAAAATTTGATGTCTCTCTGTGATTTATAAGGCTGATTGAAAAAATATTTATGTTCACTAATTATTAAAAATATATAAGAGATTAAAAATGCAACCAACTTCATGATATGTATGAGTTAAATTTATTATGATTAGTGAGTTTAAAGGTATATTGATG
>NZ_SSMG01000461.1 GCF_009873615.1 Photobacterium lucens | reverse complement strand
TATTATCAATTTTTATTTCTAACTTTTTAGATAAATCAATCTCAATCAAAATACTCATTAATTCCAACCAAATACTAATAGTAAACTACATATGCTACTCGCATAATAATAAAGTCGTTTTTTATCAGTTAGATATAAAGAGTAACAATCTGTAAATCTACTATTTAGCTATATATACAAAAAAGGGAACCTGATTTCTCAGATCCCCTTTCGGTTATTGGCATTACGTTTAACGCAAGCTATCTATTTTTCAACGAGTGATTTACTCAGTTGCTTGCTCAGCCGCCGCTTCTGCTGGTGCATCTTTAGCGTGAGCTTGTAGATATTTAAGTAGTACACGCTCTTCGTTCTTATCAAGTGTGTAGTACTGTTGCATTGCTTTTAGACCATCAACCCATGCGTTTGCAGTTAGGTGTTTTGGATCTGGCGTTGCGTGACACTGATTACAGCTTGCGTCTAGGATTTCTTTACCGTAGCCCCAGATAGGTTTGATGCTTGCAAGCATGTCGCGTTGTGTCATCCACGCTGCAACTTGTACTTGCTGCCATACTTGACCATCAGTCGCTGTTTGTGTGTTTAACACTTTTTGTGTTTTTTGTAATTCAGGATCGATAGACGCAGTTTGGATTTGCTTCGCCATATCTTGAACTAGCATACCAGCTGTTGAGCCTTTGATTTCCCAACCAGTGATTTCAACTTTTAGCATGTCGCCACTTTGACCCACCACTTTCACTTCAGATGCAGGGTATAGTTGACCTTGTGCATCGTCAGAAGCTGCATCTTTCACAAATAGTTGCTTAGACGTTAATGAGTAAAGCGTTGTTGCTTCAGGTGCTTTCGCTGCATTAATGCTTAGCTGTTTAAATGTTGCTTGGAAGTCGTTATTAATGTGAGGTAGCTGGTGAGCAATACCTTTGTGACATTCGATACAGTTCATGTCTTTCGCTGCAGCACCTGTCATTGCAGCCGCTGCTGCAGGTGATTGCTTAGCGTGATCCATCGCTGAGTAAGAGTGACAGCTCTTACAAGGCGCTGAATTGGTATCTTTCATCATTTTCCAAACATTTTGCGCCATACGTAGACGGTTCTCTTCGAACTTCTTAGGCGTATCAATATCTTTACCAATGAATTCGCTGTAGATATCGCCAATACCACCCATTTTCGCTTTCATGAATGCAATTGGGTTGTTTTCTGGGATATGACAATCACGACACTGAGCACGTACACCATAAGCGTTCTTAAAGTGGATGCTTGTTTTATATTCGTTGTAGTTTTCCTTCATTGAGTGACACGAAGTACAAAACTCGTTTGTTGATGTGAACTCAATTGATTGGTGGAAAGTAAATACGCCTGCAAGTGTGATTAAAATACACACAACAGCAATCGCTAATACAGAATAGCGACTACTTGGCTTAATAAGAAAGTGCCAGAGCTTCTTCATTGGTGATCCAAAATGAATTAAACGTCAAACTAACGTTAAAAGAAAATGTTATAGATAAAAATAGCAGTCGGATATGAATACGGCAACGCAATCTATTAATA
>NZ_SSMG01000460.1 GCF_009873615.1 Photobacterium lucens | reverse complement strand
CGATTAAATGCATCACTTACGTCATATAAATAAATTTAATAAAAATATCGATATATTGGGAAAATGTGGCTAAAAAACGAACATTGCATTCGTCTGCTTATTTAGGCATCTAACATAGGAAGAAATGGTTGGTATTGAATGGTGTAGAAGGAATTGTGTTGCATTAGCAGAACGTGTGATCTGTCGTTAGCCATATTGGGTGTTTAGCAGATAGGAGAGTGCCGTTTTTTGCTAGGCGATGGTGAGTGTTATAAATAGCACAACCTGCCATATGAGCGTTTAGCCACGCTTGACAGGTTGTTCTAAGTTGACTTGTTAGTACTGCTTATTGAGCTTTTCTTGCAGTTTATTGAGCTCTTGTCTTAGTTTGTTGAGCTCGTGTTGTTTTCTTTTAATATCGTTAGGTTTGTTATTGATTTCATCAATTTCATCTAACTTTTCACGGCGTTCACGAGAAGAGAGATTGTCGTAAATTAAACTGTTTTTTAAATCGTTTAATCTTTCTTTTTGGTGATCTACGTCATATTGCTCCATTCGTAAATCACGTTCAGCATTTTCTACGCGTTCTTTCATATGGTGGAGTTCTTGTCCTCGGTTGTAGCCTTTTAAAAAGGCTGCTGCGGTTTTTTGTGGACAAACCCCTTGATAGCTATTGCCATTTGAGCCAACGAAAAAGCCGTGGCTTTCGGTACAGTAGCTGATTAAGCCTTTCTGATAACCTGTTTGATACTGAGCAAAGTCAGCGCGTACATTGTATTCAGAGCAAGCTGAACTACGTTCATTAAATTGTGATGGTGCAGCACCTTGTGAACCATCAACATAACCTAGTGCATTCCAATTCGCGGTCTCACATTCTTGCTGATTCATTACCGAACAAGCTGTCAATGTTGAGCATAGAAGGAGTGTTGCTGTTAGAGTTTTTATCGTCATGGCTAACTTGTTGTCAGAAATAAAGGGCAATACTTTATAGGTATCATTATTGAAAATAAAGCTAGATACTTTCTTTAATATAGAAACAAATGCAGCATGTTGCATCTAGTGAAATGGCATGTCATCACGTAATGAAAGATAGAAAAGTGGCAGTAAATTTAGAAAAAATAGCTGGAGAATAAGCCTTTAGCAGTCATAACAGTAAAGGCTCTTAGTCGATAAACGTGGGATAATGACGTGAAATGTATTGTGTAGATGAGTGACTGAAAAGTAATCGATTAACTGATCAAAAATGGCACTGTGAAAATGAAGTCAGCTAATGGTGTTAAATTACAGGCGGAAGAGCTCAATTCGTAAGTGTTGCTCATCTTCATATGCCACAACAGACTGGAAGCCTACACTCTTTTCGATAATGGCAGAGAAGCGATCTTTTAGTGCTTCATCACCAATAAACAAGATTTGGGTGGACTTGATCATCAAACCGTCTTCATCAAAACTTGAGGTTAAATCTTCGTCCACCACACAGACCAAAACGTTACCAAAGCGTGCATTGAGATCAATGGCATGAGCAAGTGAATATTGTGCTTTGGTATTTAACTCTGTTTCGATTTCTTGGATCAAAGCAATGAATTGATACAGATCTGTTGAGCTGTTGTGGACTAAGCGTTCACGTTCTTGATTCAACGTACCTTCTAAATCGGCATTGAGTTTACGTCCGATCTGAACCCATTGTTTGGTATTTTTCTTCACTAATCGATATTGATTAGCTTTGACGATCGGCTTTAGATATTGAACCAGTACATTATTTTTTTCTGCGAGGCTTAGGCGTTGATCTAGCTTTTTGAACTCTAGGTGTAATAGGGCGTTAGTACTAATGTCTAATAATAATTGGGAGTGGTTCATTCGCGTACCGAGTTGGAACAGGTATTAATAATAAGTTCGTACTATTACGAGGTAATAGAGTCGCTCACCGTTGTGAACTCTTTTCTAAGCGAGTCATAGTAACATGTTTACATTAAGAGTGGCAGAGGCAATCAGAAAGCTTATCAATATTAGATGTTTGCTATCTATTTATTTAAGGAATATCTCACTCTTTAGTTCGTATTATTTGCGATAAAGAGCGAGATAACTCAACACTAACACTTAGTGCACAAACGTGGTTTTTTCTGTCTGGCTGGTTGCGGTAATGTCACCGGCAGGATTTAACAAGTGCGGCAAGATTTTAGGTAAATTTAATTCAATGTCTTTATCTTCGACAGGGTTAATAACTTTATTGTACCAACCCAGCAAACCTAATACGGCATAACCAATGGCATCGTCGCTGTCACGATGCTCTAAGATGATTTGAAGAAAACGTAAGATAGCCTTATCTGTAGTTTTTGCTTGCTCTAACGTTGCGTTATATACCGCTGTTGATTCGTCGATTAACCCTTCGTATTCCGTTTCAATCGATACTTTGAAAGAGCCACCGTCTACTGTAATTTTCATGTTCTAAACATACCTGTTATTGCGAATGTCGGCATCTTATCTTATTCATTCGCGGCTTTTGTTACGCTATCTCAATAAATATGCGCGATAGACAACAATATTTATCATTTATCTAGATAGGTAACATAAGCGACTTGGGCTGGGATCTGATGTTGTGCAAAAAATGCCAACCAGCGAAGTTGATGGTTTTGTAATTTATCGCCAGGGCCTTTGACTTCTACCCATTGATAACCTGTATCGTTAAACATGATCAAATCAGGCATTCCTGAGCGGTGGTGGCGTAAGTCTTTTAGTAATCGACGTAACATTGCGGCTAATTGTATGGGGGGTATATGGCTTAATGCCAATGTAAGTGCTTGCTGACTAAATAGCTCCCAGTGTACCCAGTAGTTAGTGATCCCATGTTTTTGCTCAAAGTGTGTTTGCCAACTATTAAAGTGACCTTGTTCAATTGCTTGTAGCCGCGCATCAATTAAATCTTGTCGCTGGCGGTAAAACTCCTCACTAAACATATCCAATGGCGCTAATTGATAAGGGTTAATAAAGCTACCTTTGATGGGTGCAAAGATAATGTCCCACATAGCTAAGCCAAAAAGACTGTTGAGAAAGTGGTTCTCAAGATAGAACACTGTCCAGCCTTGGGAGGCAAAATAACTTGCGGTACAGTGCTCCACTCGTTGATGCTCATAATTAGCAAGTTGTAACTGTATTGCCTTTGGAGTAAAGGCTTTGGGGGGAGTGAATGGTTGATTGACGGATTTAGCGAGTTTTTTCTCCAGCCGGATACTTACTTCCAACTCATCGTCATCCTGTGGATTATGCTGAATGTGTTTTGTTAGAGCATAAGCTGTTTGGTATTGCTGCTGCGCCATCAGAATACGGATTTGTCGCTCGCGGCTTGGCGTGCGTTTGCTTTGACGAAATAGTGAAAGAGCAACGTCATATTGCTGGTTTCGCTCTAGATCTCGTGCCATATGGTTGATCAGTTTTTGGCGTTTGTTTTCTAACGGCAACCATGTTGATTGACTCGGTAATGCCTGCGCAAGGGTGGTTATGGCTTCATAGTCTTTTATTTCATGCGCTTGCCAATACTGATCAGCAAGCTCTGTGAGTGCTAACCACTGATCGATTTGCTCGGTCGTGTGAAACAGTTGCGTGCTGGCATCTATCGGGTAGTTTTCAAACTTATGTAACCCTAAATCACTTAATACAAATTGGCTGAGATCTTGATGACTATTACCAAAAAATAGCAGCAGAAACTTAGTCAGTAGTGCTTGTTGTTGCACCATAACGATGGGATCATCAATAATGCTGAGTAAGTATTCGCTATCATTATTTTTCTCGATTTTTCTGATGATGTCATTTTTCTTATCTGCTTTTGAGACAAGTTCAGGTAACAAGGTGAGTAACTCGGGCTTGGTATAGAGGCTAAAAATGTCAGTCAGTGTAATAGCATGCTGCTTATATAAGTGAGAGATGTCATTACTGATCATGCCATGCTGAATCAACTGATCTTTTGCTTGTTCAATATTGGTGATTTCAGCGTATTTCAGTTTATTAAAACGAAATAATACTCCTTTACGTGATAGTAAGCGGATCAGTAGCATTTGTGCATCGGTTGAAAGCTGGTAGAAAGATTGTAACCAGCGTTTTTCATCAACGCTTAATAATGACGAGTGGTATTGCGCTATGGTTTTAAGCAGCGCGTTAAAGTTGTGAAGGTAGTAATCTTGTTTGAGTTCAATGGCTGCCATATAACTGCACTGTGTGATTGGACGGCTATGTTTATCTGAAAATCGAGTCAGTATAAACATAGCTGTCTTTATCCCCAAGTGACTCAGAGATATGCAAACAATTAGAACAGATTAAGTCCAAATGCACCCTTCACATCTTGTAATACAAGTTGCGTTTCTTGATGGGCTTTTTCGGTGCCTTTCTTTAGTACTTCAACTAAGTAGGCTTTATCACTTAAGTATTCCTCGCGACGCTGACGGATTGGAGCGATTAAATCTTGCAAACACGCTTCTAAGATTTTCTTGGTAGTACCGTCACCTAAACCACCACGTTGGTAATGCTCTTTTAGCTCTGCAACATAGTTTTGATCTGAGTGGAAAGCATCAAGGTAAGTAAATACCACATTCCCTTCAATAGTACCTGGATCTTCAACACGTAGGTGATTAGGGTCGGTGTACATTGATTTCACTGCTTGGCTAATTTGCTTACTGTCTGCGCCTAACGTGATGGCATTTCCCATTGATTTAGACATTTTATTTTTACCGTCAGTACTCGGTAGACGTGCCACATTACTCAATAGTGCTTGGCATTCCACCAAGATCTCTTTACCTGCAATATGGTTAATTTTACGAACGATTTCGTTGGTTTGTTCCAACATCGGTAATTGGTCATCACCTACAGGGATCAAGTTAGCTTTAAACGCTGTTATATCGGCAGCTTGCGAGATTGGGTAAGTTAAAAAGCCAGCAGGAATGGAACGACCAAATGCTTTTGATTGGATCTCATTTTTAACGGTTGGGTTACGCTCAAGACGAGAAATCGACACCAAGTTTGAGTAGTACATGGTGAGTTCGGCTAACGCTGGCAGTGATGATTGTAAACAAATGGTGGTTAAGTTGGGATCGATACCGACTGCGAGATAATCAGCGACCACGTTTAAAATATTTGATGCGACTTTTTGAGGATTATGACCATTATCAGTCAACCCCTGCATATCAGCGACAAGGATAGTTTGTTGGTATTGATGTTGTAATTGAATACGCTGTTGTAGTGAGCCCACATAGTGACCAAGGTGAAGTGGACCTGTTGCGCGATCGCCAGTAAGAATAACGTTAGTATGTTGAGTCGATGTTGTCATAGTGCTCTCCAAAAAAATAATTGTTGCTGCCGGAGAGGGATGAAACGAAATCTTGTTTGTTCGTGGCAAACCTTACGGCAGCGTATGAACATAAGAATAAGATGTGTTAGTTCAGCGCCGCTCTAGTAAGAGCGCCACCAACAAAAAGAGGAGTGAGGTGTACTTAATCGTAATTTCATAATAAAAACAATATTCCTTTTATATTTTTATATCAAGCATTTTATGCTTGATTTTGTTTATTAAAATTGAAAACTAAGCCCCGATTTATTGAACAT
>NZ_SSMG01000459.1 GCF_009873615.1 Photobacterium lucens | reverse complement strand
ATTTACAAGTAAGGCTCTGGAAATGTGGGAGCAGAAACTTCTACGTTTTAATTGACAGTGGGGGTCATATCAACGCCTTGCTTGGCTTTCATTAAATACAGGTTCAATAACCTTGGTACGTTCACGCCAATCATGACGAATGTTAAATGCCCCAGGATCGGCATTCATCACATCGACGACTTGTGATGCTATACCTCGCAGTACCGTTGGATCAGAACCCACTATACGTGCTTCAATTTTCGAACCCGATGATGGACCTAACATCACCAACTTGGCTTTGTATTCAATTTCAGGAAAATCTTTATCTAGCTGTTCCCTGAACTTCTTCATCACAGGTACTACGTTTTCAAACGAATCAACCCGAACAATTAGCTCACCATAAGCGGCATAGCTTTTCTCTGGCGCATAAGTCAGCATAAAACGCTGCGAACCTTTACCTGCACTTGAGCTGACGTATTCAACCCCTTCTTCAGCCCCAACCACTTTCTCCAGTTGTTTTAAAGTATCGTTGGTGGCACGAATATCGGTGCCTTCTGGGAGCCACACATCCACCATAAACATCGGTGTTGTTGATGCAGGGAAGAACGATTGTTTCAATAATGTAAAACCATACACACTACCACCAAGCATCAGGATCAATACGATCACTGTCATCCATGCTTGGCGCATACAAAACTCTAATGACTTACGATAAACAACAAAGAAAATGCTGCCATAAGGATCTTTTTGATCGTCAGCTTGATCGACTTTGACATTCTTAAAGAAAAGATCAGCAAAGAATGGCGTTAATGAAATCGCTGTAAACCAACTCAACATGAGGGAAATAAGAAGTACAGTAAATAGCGTTCGACAATATTCACCAGTTGAGTCTTGCGATAAACCAATCGGTGCAAATGCCATAACTGCAATCACTGTTGCTCCCAATAATGGCCACTTGGTTTGGGTAACAATATCAGAGGCCGCCTGCATTCGCGTCCGCCCTTTCTGCATCCCTATCAAGATCCCTTCGACCACCACAATGGCGTTATCCACCAGCATACCCAGAGCAATAACCAATGCACCTAGCGAAATACGTTGCAGATCAATCGCCAACCATTTCATAAACACAAACGTGCCTAAAACAGTTAACAGCAAGATCAAACCAATCAGTAAACCAGAGCGTAGTCCCATAAAGAACAGCAGGACGACAATCACGATCACGACAGCTTGCCCTAGACTGACCACAAAACCACTGACTGATTTATCAACTTCGATTGGCTGGCTATACACCGCATCAATATCAATACCAACCGGTTGTTGCTCTTTGAGTTCAGCCAGCCTTTGCATCACACGCTGACCCACTTCAACGACATTGACTCCTTCGATAAAAGAAACACCCACATTTAAAGCTTCATGACCATTAAAGCTCACTAAATTATCTGGAATTTCTTTAAAGCCTTTTTTGATGTCAGCAACATCACGTAGGTAAATAAGACCATTAGCCCCCTTTTCGGTAATGATCAAATCCCCCAGTTCATCGACATTTTTAAACTCACCCGTCGGATGCACACGCACATATTCATCACCAATACGAACAGCACCAGCACTAGTCACTAAGTTTTGTGTCGCAAGAATGTTGTAAATGGTATCTAAGGAAATACCTAAGCTACTTAAACGCTGCATTGAGATTTCAATGAAGACTTGCTCTTGCTGATTACCCGTAACGCCAACTTTACCTACACCATCAACCAATTCGATTTCACGTCGAAGATAGTCAACATAGTCACTTAGCTCTTTATAGCTATAACCATCACCAGTGATCGCAAGCAAAATACCGTAAACATCCCCGAAATCATCAATGACTTTAGGTTGAGCAACCCCCGGTGGTAAACTTGATGACATATCATTGACTTTACGGCGGAGCTCATCCCAAATTTGCGGAAGATCATCAGGGCCATAGTTGTTTTTCATGGTGACCGTGATCTGCGATAAACCACGGCTAGAAATGGAATTCACTTCATCAACATAAGTTAGCTGCTGAATCGCCTTTTCTATTGGATAGGTGACCTCTTCTTCAACTTGTTGTGGTGTGGCCCCCGGATAAGCGGTAACAACCATCGCATCTTTAATCGTAAATGCAGGATCTTCTAATTGCCCTAGGCCAAAGAAAGAGAACGTGCCACCAATAAGAAATATTAGCGTCAGCATCCAGCTGATCACCTTATTCTTGATAAAATAAGTCGCAATATCTTGTTTCATTATTGTTGGCCCTCCTTAGCAAACACCACCACTTTTTGTCCCTCTCTTAAGCGGTTTACCCCAGTGACAACAACCTTTTCGCCTTCCTGAAGACCAGATTTTAGTCTCACTCCTTCAGGCACTACCTTGTCTGTTACCACTAAACGTTTTGTCACTGTATTTTCAGGCGTTAAAACCCAGACATATTTATGTGTCGCTTCTATTCCATCACCATCTTGGTTAAACAATGCTTCTAGTGGGACAATTTGCTGACCCACTTTATACACCTGTAATTTCTGAGCATCGGCTTCCACTTCAACTGACATACCATCCAAAATAAATTGGTTTTTAGGCATTGGCATCGTGAGTGTGACAAGGAATGAACCCGATTCTGGATCTGGCTCGGTGGTAAACTCTTTTAATTTAACAGGAAGCTTTTCACCGTTAGGAAGGATCACTTTTGCTGCAGAGCGATCGCTATTATCGACATCTAACACACTTTGCTTGGAATAAATCATGTCAGGTGCTTGGATTTCAATATCCACAGAATTAACACTGTGGATATTCATGATCTGCTGACCAACTTGAATATTCTCAAACTGCTCGACAGGAATAATAGAAATCACCCCCGAGAAAGGCGCCTTTAATTCAGTGAAGCTTAATTTGAGCTTCGCTAATTCTAAATTTGCTTTCGCGATACTGCGCTGCGCTTCTAGTTCATCGAATTGTGATTGCGGTAAATAACCATTACGTAATAATTTTGCAGAACGTCGATATTGACTATCAGCAACATTAAACTTTGCCTGAGCATCATCAACACCGAGTTTGTAATCACGGGGATCTAAACGTGCGAGTAATTGCCCTTTCTTAACCGTGTCACCGGTGCGGATCAAAATTTGAGTGATCTCCCCAGGAATTCGGAACGACAATATCGACTTATCCGCAGCAGACGCTACCGCAGGAAAGGTTAATTTAGGCGGCTTACTGCCCTCTTTGACTGCTTGTACTTTAACTATTGGTTGATAGACACGAGGCTCGACTTGCGGCTTTTCACAACCTAATAATAGAAAAGAAGCACACACCGTCAGTGTTAATAAACGATAAGACTTGATCATAGTCCACGCTCCTTGATCCACGGACGGACCTTTTGATCTGCTTGTAATTCAGAGACTCCAGATGTTGCTATCACATCACCGTCATTCAATCCTGAAATAACACGGTTATTTTTATCTAATGTAACTTCTACTTTCTCTACTTGCTGGTTGTCATTCACACGCCAAACAAAGTGTTTATTACCTTCAGTGATAACAGCACGAGTCGGGATTGCCCCCGCATTACCTTGAGGAAGCACAATCGTCACAGAGCCAGACATACCCGGCATAATATTGCTACCTTCTGGACGTGCCATAGAAAGGGTGACTTTATAGCTTGAGGTTTTACTATCAGGCTCGGTATCAATTTCTTTAAATTGAGCAGGAAAGGTTTGGTTAGCTAAAGTATCAAATGCCACCGTCGGATTAATCTCTTCAGCATGACCTTGAAAACGGGCAAGTAAATAGTCTGGTAACTGAAAGGTCATATTGATCAGCTTGGCACTTTGAATATGCATGACAGGTTGTTTAGCTGCTATATATTCAAAATTTTCAACCATAGATAGCGATATATGCCCATCATAAGGCGCAATCAGCTTGGCATAACTTAAATTAGATTTGGCTTTATCTAATGCTGCTTTTGCCTGTTTTAAATTGGCTTTTGAGGCGTCATAGTCAAGCTCTGATACCACGTTCGTCTTACGTAATTGACTATTACGTTTAAATTGCACATTGGCTAAATCATATTGCGCTTGTGCTTGTTTCACCAACAACGATAACTCATCAGGGTTTAAGGTCGCTAAGGTTTGGCCTTTTCGAACAAACTCTCCGGGATGGGCTTGAACATTATTTAATTGCCCTGAAACACGAAATGCCAATACGGCTTTATCACCTGCTTCAACAATGGCAGGAAATGAACGCAGTGATTCATTATTGCCAACCGAAACCGATTGTAATTTTACAGGTCGCGACTCGGGTTCCATCACCGTCGCTTTCTCTTCTTTACAGCCAACTAAGGCAAAACACACTAAAAGTGTTGTGCAAAATTGTCGCCTCATACTACTCTCCATGATCTTGCATACGTGAGGGCACTGTTATTGTTAATATTACGTACAATAAATATATAATTATGAATAATAGAGCTTTATTTGTTAACAATCTTGTTTCATTTTACAAAATAGAGGCAAGGTCACAAACCAAGTCGCCGTTTTTTATGAATAAAAAAGGAGCCACTTTGGCTCCTTCTTTCTCTTTTCATCAAAAATGGCTTATTTTTCCATTTCAGCAATGTTCACACGCCACGTATCAGGGCCTGTTTGGTGAGCATTGACACCGTTAGAATCAACAGCAACAGTGACGGGCATATCTTCGACTTCAAATTCGTAAATCGCTTCCATACCTAAATCTTCAAACGCCACCACACGTGCTTTCTTAATCGCTTTCGCCACAAGGTACGCAGCACCACCAACAGCCATTAAGTAAACTGCTTTATGCTCTTTAATAGATTCAATCGCAGCAGGACCACGCTCGGCTTTACCAATCATCCCCATTAGGCCAGTCTCGCCTAACATCATGTCGGTAAATTTATCCATACGCGTTGATGTCGTTGGACCAGCAGGACCTACAACCTCATCACCTACCGCATCAACTGGGCCAACGTAGTAGATGAAACGACCATTAAAATCGACACCATCCGGCAGACCTTCACCGTTTTTCAGCATTTCTTGAATGCGCTTATGAGCAGCATCACGACCGGTTAAGATCTTGCCTGATAACAGTACTGTTTCGCCTGACTTCCACTCTTGAACATCTGCTTTCGTGATAGTGTCTAGGTTAACGCGACGAACGTTATCTCCCACTTCCCATGTCACTTCTGGCCAATCAGCCAGTTTAGGTGGTGTAAGCTCCGCAGGACCTGTGCCATCTAGCGTGAAATGAACATGACGAGTTGCAGCACAGTTCGGGATCATACAAACCGGTTTAGACGCTGCATGTGTTGGTGCGGTTTTGATTTTCACATCAAGGACTGTTGTTAAACCACCAAGCCCTTGCGCCCCAATACCTAACTTGTTAACACGTTCAAAAATATCTAAACGCAATGCTTCTTCGGTGTTCTGTGCGCCACGCTCTTTCAGTTCATGGATATCAATCGATTCCATTAGCGACTCTTTCGCAAGTACTGCTGCTTTTTCTGCTGTACCGCCAATACCGATACCTAGCATACCTGGTGGACACCAGCCTGCCCCCATCAGTGGCACTGTTTTCTCAACCCATTCTGCAATATCGTCAGATGGATTTAGCATCACCATTTTCGTTTTGTTTTCAGAGCCACCGCCTTTGGCTGCGATCTGAATGTCAACCTTATTGCCCGGTACCATATCAATGTGCACAACAGCAGGCGCGTTATCTTTAGTATTAATACGACGACCAGCAGGATCTGCCACCACAGAGGCACGCAGTGGGTTATCTTGATTGGTGTAACCTTGACGGACACCTTCATCAATCATTTCTTGTACAGTCAGATCGCTATCCCACTGTACGTTCATACCAATTTTCACGAAACAGGTAACAATACCTGTATCTTGGCAAATTGGACGATGCCCTTCGGCAGACATACGAGAGTTAATTAAGATCTGTGCGATCGCATCTTTTGCGGCTTGGCTTTGCTCTTTGTTATAGGCTTTTTCTAAAGCTTGCACGAAATCCAGTGGGTGGTAATAAGAGATATATTGTAATGCATCAGCCACACTACTAATCACGTCTTCTTTACGGATGACAGTCATATTTGCCCTCGTTGAGTAATATCATTCCATGGCGCCCGGAGTATTCTTCCAATTTTGTAGGGTGAAGTACACGTTAAGTACATGTTCATCTTTGGGCGTCTTTCGCCGAATATGATACTCTTGCACTTATTATTGCGCTACGCGCCAATCAAACCCTTGTCACAAAAAAGAAAATGATTTGTAAATCACATCCAGAATTAAGCATTACATCTCTCGTCTATTCAAAAGACGCTGCATTAACATGGTTTGCACCACTCTCTGGTTTGCCATGGGCTATGATATTACGCTCGGCCGCAGAAAATCATCCCGATAACCGTTTTGACATTGTGGTTGCCGATCCTTTAGCCACTATCGAGTCAGAAAGTGGCACTAACATCATCACTTATGCCAATGGCGAAGTAAAAACCAACACTGCCGATCCATTTGCAGAAGTGCAATCACTACAACAGCAATTATTACCTGCACTTAGCCCAATTGATGAACTTCCTTTTATTGGCGGGGCACTGGGCTACTTTAGTTATGATCTCGGTCGCCAAGTAGAGCAAATTGCCACGCTGGCTGAGCACGATATTCCACTGCCAGATTTAGCCCTTGGCATTTATGATTGGGCATTGATTGTTGATCATAAAAAGCAAACAGTGACATTAGTTGAGCCTAAAAATGGACAACGTAAAGCATGGCTAGAACAGCATCAAACCGCTTTTTCTCATGCGCAAATAGCAACAGAGCCAACAACTGCTCATAGCTTTTCATTAACATCATCATGGTCATCTAACATGACCCGTGATAGCTACCGTAACAAATTTAACAATATTCAAGAGTATTTGCTGTCTGGCGATTGCTACCAAATTAACTTAGCCCAGCGTTTTACGGCTAATTATGAAGGTGATGAATGGCAAGCCTACCTTGCCCTTGAAGCCGAAAATGGTGCGCCATTCTCTGGTTTTATTCGCTTACACCAAGGTGCCATTTTATCCGTATCGCCAGAGCGCTTTTTACAATTGCGTAATGGACAAATTGAAACTAAGCCAATTAAGGGCACACGCCCTCGTAGTAACGATGAAGCGCAAGACAAAGAAAATGCCCTTGCACTACAACAGGCAAATAAAGATCGCGCAGAAAACTTAATGATTGTGGATTTACTGCGTAATGATATTGGTCGTGTGGCTGCGCCAGGGACGGTAAGCGTTCCTCACTTGTTTGCAATTGAAAGTTTTCCAGCTGTTCATCACCTTGTGAGTACGGTAACTGGTGAATTAGGTGCCGAACACAGTGCTACAGATTTGTTAAAAGCCTGTTTTCCTGGCGGTTCAATTACAGGTGCACCAAAAGTGCGAGCGATGGAAATCATTGAAGAGTTAGAACCGCATCGCCGAAGTATTTACTGTGGCAGTATTGGCTATATCAGCCGTTGTGGTGCAATGGATACCAGTATTACGATTCGGACATTGGTAGCAAATGAGCAAAAAATCCATGCTTGGGCTGGCGGTGGTATCGTGGCAGACAGTGATGCTGACAGCGAATATCAAGAAACTCTCGACAAATTGAGCAAAATTCTGCCAATCTTATAAGAGATATTGATAAATACATCACATGAATATTTAGGGCATAACAGCCTAACGATTTAAACCAAGAGGTTTTATGGTTGAACAGCAGCAAATTTTAAGTCGATTTATTCTTGCGCCAAGCCTGCAATACGATCAAAGCCATGAAGATCGTATTCGCCAGCATTGGAATGCATCTCATCCCTTTAAACAAGCTGCTGTACTTATCCTTCTTGTGCGTCGTAATAATGGCTTTAATGTGGTGCTAACACGACGAGCAGAACACTTAAAACATCACCCTGGACAAATTGCTTTTCCAGGGGGGCGTTTTGAACCGACTGACAGTGATTTGATCAGTACCGCACTTCGTGAAACATTTGAAGAAACCAATATCATCTGTCACCGTCATGATGTGCTAGGTAATTTGCCAGCTTTACCCACTGTAAGTGGTTATATGGTGACACCTTTTATTGCCACTATTGACCCTGATTACATCGCCATTCCAGACCCAAATGAAGTGGATATGATCTTTGAAGCACCACTCAATCACCTGCTGAATCCTGAGAATATTCGTCAGCACAAATTTCTTATCAATGGCAAAAATCATCACGTCTACAACATCCCTTATGAAGGCTATCCAATATGGGGGGCCACAGCCCAAATGATTAAGCTACTTTCAGACCAAATTTGGGATGATAATTTGTAGTCGTTTAGCTGTTTTTTTAGCTCCTGCCAAATCTTAAAATGTGATCGATGTCTTTTTATTTTGTACCACAAATAAAATGGATTACATAACGAGATCTTTATCATTGTATTCCCGCTGTAAATAACGAAAATGCACGTGTTCCTAAAACAACGTTCCGTTCCGTTCCCTTTTTTTGGATGACAAAAAATGCAAAATACATCAACTGCAGTGAAAACTGGTGTAGCAAAAACACGTTGGACTTATAAAGATTTTACATGGGCATTATCACTATTCGGTACAGCCGTAGGTGCTGGTGTTCTATTCCTTCCAATTAAAGCTGGCGCGGGCGGTTTCTGGCCACTTGTTATTTTGGCACTAATTGCAGCACCAATGACTTGGCTTGCGCACAAAGGTCTAGCACGTTTTGTTCTTTCAGCAAAAAACCCAAATGCTGATATTACAGACACAGTTGAAGAGCACTACGGTAAAGCAGGTGCAAACCTAATTACTTTTGCTTACTTCTTCGCTATCTACCCTATCGTGCTTATTTACGGCGTAGGTATCACTAATACCGTTGACTCTTTCATGGTTAACCAGCTAGGCATGGAGTCAATTCCACGTTGGTTACTATCAGGCGTATTGATCGCACTGATGACTGCAGGTGTGGTATTTGGTAAAGAGCTGATGCTAAAAGCAACGTCAGCAATGGTTTACCCTCTAGTATTTATCCTACTAGCGCTATCTATCTACCTAATTCCTGACTGGAACACATCAATGATGTCTGTGACACCAGATTGGTCTTCTATGCCTGCTGTTGTATGGCTTGCAATCCCAATCATCGTGTTCTCTTTCAACCACAGCCCAATCATTAGCCAGTTTGCAAAAGAACAACGCCACGTTTACGGTGAAGATGCAGTGAAGAAAACTGACATGATCACTGGCGGCGCAGCAATGATGCTAATGGGCTTTGTTATGTTCTTCGTTTTCTCTGTTGTACTGTCTATGTCTCCAGAGCAACTAAACATGGCAAAAGAGCAAAACATCTCTGTTCTTTCTTACTTAGCGAACGTTAAAGATTCACCAGCAATCTCTTACTTAGGTCCACTAGTTGCTTTCGCTGCTATCACATCAAGCTACTTCGGTCACTTCCTAGGTGCACATGAAGGTCTTGTTGGTCTAGCTAAGTCTCGCAGCAGCATGCCTGTAAGCAAGATTGAAAAACTATCACTAGCATTCATCGTTATTACGACTTGGATCGTAGCAATCATCAACCCAAGTATCCTTGGCATGATTGAAACAATGGGTGCACCAATGATTGCTGCAATTCTGTTCCTAATGCCAGTAGTAGCGATGCAAAAAGTACCAGCAATGGCGAAATACAAGACATCTGTAGCAGCACGTATTTTCACCGCTCTGTGTGGTATCGCAGCAATTACATCAGTGATTTACGGCGCATTCTAATCGCTGGATAAACAGACGCTATACAGACACAAAAATACTTCTTTTTTGAAGCATAAAAGATAAGAAAAGGTATAGCGTTCTGGTACAATAGACTCAATCTATACGATAATTAAGAGCAGGATGCTTTATAGGTTCTGCTCTTACTTTTTTAAGTACGCTCGCCAAGGAAGGGGCGAGTTATAAAACGCATACAGTCTTGGCCGGAGGCAAGAACCGCTTCCCCCGACTGAGGTAATAACATGATCAGTGTTTTTGATATTTACAAAATCGGTGTGGGCCCTTCCAGTTCACATACTGTCGGTCCAATGAAAGCAGGTAAAGAGTTCATCGATGATCTGCGCTCTATGGGTAAACTACGCGACGTAACTAAGATTACTGTTGACGTATACGGCTCTCTTTCTCTTACTGGTAAAGGTCACCATACAGATATCGCTATCATTATGGGCCTTGCTGGTAACAGTCCTGAGCATGTTGATATTGACAGTATTCCAGGTTTTATCGCACGCGTTGAAGAAACAGAGCGCCTACCTGTTGGTATGCACTGCCACACTGTTGACTTCCCTCGTGATGGCGGTATGAACTTCCACACAACTAACCTTGAACTGCATGAAAACGGTATGTCTATTCATGCATGGATTGGTGACGAGAAGATCTTCTCTAAAACTTACTACTCTATCGGTGGTGGTTTCATCGTTGACGAAGAAAACTTCGGTAAAGCACAAGAATCAAAAGTCGTTGTTCCTTACCCATTCAACTACGCATCTGAGCTTGTTGATCAATGTAAAGAGCACGGCCTATCAATCAGCTCGCTAGTGATGGCGAATGAACGTGCAATGAACGCAGAAGATGAGATCAGCAACTACTTTGCTAACATCTGGAAAACTATGCGTGATTGTATGGATCGTGGTATGAACGAAGAAGGTATCCTACCGGGTCCGCTACGTGTTCCACGTCGTGCTGCTGCACTTCGTCAGCAACTAATGACATCTGAGAAGCTAAGCAACGATCCAATGACTGTGGTTGATTGGGTGAACATGTTCGCTTTCGCAGTAAACGAAGAAAACGCAGCTGGTGGCCGTGTTGTAACTGCACCAACAAATGGCGCATGTGGCATCATCCCTGCGGTACTGGCTTACTACGATAAGTTTGTTCAGTCTGTTGGTCCTAAAGAGTACACACGTTACTTCGCAGCATCTGGTGCTGTTGGTGGTCTATACAAGCGTAATGCATCTATCTCTGGTGCTGAAGTTGGCTGTCAGGGTGAAGTGGGCGTAGCATGTTCTATGGCTGCTGCTGGTCTTGCTGAGCTTATGGGTGGTAGCCCAGAGCAAGTATGTATGGCTGCTGAAATCGCTATGGAGCACAACCTAGGTCTAACGTGTGACCCTGTTGCTGGTCAAGTTCAGGTTCCATGTATCGAGCGTAACGGTATTGCTGCAGTTAAAGCAATCAACGCATCTCGCATGGCACTACGTCGTTCATCTGATCCTCGCGTTTCGCTAGATAAAGTTATCGAGACTATGCTAGAAACAGGTAAAGACATGAATGCTAAATACCGTGAAACATCACAAGGCGGTCTAGCAATCAAAGTTATTTGCTAATTTAAGCATTAAGACTTCTTTCGAAAAGCTGCCTATATGGCAGCTTTTTTTATCTCTACATCCCCTACCAAACCACACCCCAAACTATTCCATTAAAGTATTTTTCTTTTTGATTAATTTATAATACAAATAAATTTCGATTTGAGGTCATTTGATATAGAATCGCATAATCAATGTGATTGATAACACGTGTTAGGTGATTTTCAACTATTCATCCGTTTCGTTTAGTCCTATACTCAGTCGCGTGTAAAGCCATCCCAATATATTCCTCTTTAGAATGGCTATACTCTTAGAACGGTCGCCTAATTTTGGTGTGTAATGAAGGATTTATTTCCACTTTTAGAGAAGCAGTATTGCTATGAAATATAAGCGTATCCTCTCTCAAAGCCACGTGGTTTTGAAGGAGTTTTATGTCGACCATCACTTAATTGTAAAATTATCTAATGTCCAAGGCGATGTTCATATTAACGGTCATGCTATTGAATTAAAAAACAATAGTACGTTTGTAGTGCCAAAGTTTAGTCATATTTCATGTTCTATTAACCAGCTTAATAGCCAAGAAAACATTGAACTACAACTGTTGATGATCGATGAAGAGTCAATCACTGAAGCATTCAAATATATCAGTGCATTAAAGCAACCAACATTCCCAACAGCAAGTTGTTCACCGGTATACACCATTGAAACTCCAGATGTTGTTGAGCAAAACTTTGCCCTATTTAATAAGTTGTTACCTTCTATTTGCGGCTCCGTAATGGAAAAAACACTATTAAGCCAATGTTTGACCTTTATCTTAATGGCACTCAATGAAGCAGGTATCGATGTCTTTAACGTTTACCGCTTTAACTATGATGAGCCAAAAGAGCGCACCATTGCTCGCTTAATTACGCAAGATCCTCAACGCAAATGGAGTGTTGATGATATGGCTAAAGCATTATTTACGACCCAGTCAACATTGCGTCGTCATTTAGCCAAAGAAGGTGTTTCATTTAGTCAGTTGTTACTTGATGTCCGTATGGGGCTAGCACTGAATTACCTGACGTTCTCCAACTATTCTATTTCTCAAATAGGTAATCGTTCGGGCTTTGGTAGTGCCGCTTATTTTTGTGATGCATTTAAACGCAAATATGGCATTACTCCATCACAATTTAGAACAACATCTCGTCGAGAAAATGATGTGAATACTGAAGGTAATTTTACCTACAAGCCAAATGTGCAAATCACACAGTCTTGCTGTTAATTAAAGCCACATAAATAAAAACCTCGCCATTGCTAGCGAGGTTTTTTTGTATCTGATAGTGATGAATTTCAGATATCAAAAAGCCCCGTTTTTCAACGAGGCTCTTCAATTCTTAATATTTTAAGATTAAGCAGCAGCTTTTAGACTTGCTTGCTCTTTCTTCAATTCACCGATTGGTAGAATTGTACGACCGTATTCAGCGTTTAGTACTTGTGCCATTGCAAAGTAAATTGCGCTTGCGCCACAGAAGATACCTTCGATACCTGCGATAAAACCAATAGTTGCATTACCAGTGAAATCGCGCGCTGCTAGTAGGAAGAATAGGATCGTTAATGAACCAAATACTACTTGCTTAGCGCGTGGGTAACGTAGCGAACCTACGAACATGAACGCTGTGAACACACCCCAAAGTGCTAGGTACCAACCCATGAAATGTGCAGGACTTGCAGCAAAGCCCATCTTAGGCAGTGCAATTAGACCAACAAGCGTTAACCAAAATAGACCGTAAGAAGTGAATGCTGTTGTACCAAATGTATCACCACGCTTGAAACACATCATACCTACTAGCACTTGGCCTAAACCACCGTAGAAAATACCCATAGCTAGGATCATTGAATCCAATGGAAAAAATCCAGCGTTATGAATGTTTAAAAGAATGGTAGTCATACCAAAACCCATCAAGCCTAGCGGTGCTGGGTTAGCTAATTTTGTAGACATTTATGTCCCCTGCAGGAGTTATTCAATAAAAATGGTAAATATTAAAATGTGGTTGCATGTTAAATGCGCGGCGAATTCTAATAGATGGTGAGAGACAGATCAACGTATAAACCGTCGAAAAAGGCAAGAAAATGAAAAAAGTTGAGAAGGAAATCCATTTTGTAAAGATTTCAGATAATAACAAGGGCTAAAATTTGTTAGGAAACGTGAAAATATGAATAACTATCTTAATCTTATTCAGTAACTACCATCAAAAACACCTAACAT